>NZ_JBHIPD010000016.1:0-29989 GCF_042195865.1 Bartonella sp. AP36NXGY
AACGCACCCAAGCCCATTTCGCGGCGCCGACCATGAATGGTATAACGATAAAGCCATTGAGCACCACCATCTTTACGTTTGTGAAGAAGCAAGCCGGCACCATCATTATATTTGCCAGCTCCCAATGTTGCGACAGCCCTTGCATTAAGATGATTCATAAGAACCATTTTTACTCCTTTCTTGTACAATTTTTACCCACACATCAACCCCGCTTGTGATGTGCAAGCAAGTGGTTTTGATTAATACAACATAAACAGGTTTGGAATGATAAAATCCTACAGTATTAGTTTTTTCATTCAATATGAAAAAAACTAAGTTATCATTATAAATCAAAGTGATGTGGCGTGATGAAGATGCTTATGCAAAGAATCTAAAAGTTTTTTTGCGAGTGTTTGAATAATTTCTTTGTTTTTCTGAATTTTAGATACAAAATACTATTGCTAAAGTACTAAAAGTAGATCATGCTGGTAAATAGATGAAACTTTGATGGCGCTTGGTTTTAAAAAAGGCAATATTTGATTTCACTGTTTGCGCTGGTATTGATTTTGCAATAACAGATAATAGTTTATTGTATGCAGAATACTGTTATTTAGATTTTGGTAAAAGAAATTTATAAAGAATATTATCATTAACAGTTATGCGAAACTTTAATGAAAATGAATCCAACTTTAATACACATAATTTTAGTGTGATTTAGTTTACAAATTCTTATTGAATGCAAAATTAAAAGTTTAAGAAGCCTTATTTGCAAAAATTCTTTATTTTTTTGTGAGTGTGTCATTTTTGCTACAGATCTTTCAGAAAAGATGCTCTATATGAATTTCATTTTGGATATTTGGAGAGATTTTATGAATACAAAACGTTTAATAACAGCGTCTATTTTTTCTTTAATTTCAGCGTCTACAGCACTAGCTGCTGATGTTATGATGCCTCATCAGCCAGCATCATCGACTACTTCTACCATTGTTGCACCTACTTTTTCATGGACAGGTCTTTATTTAGGTGTCCAAGCTGGTGGTTTTTCGAGCAAAGCTGATATGGCTCTTGTTGGTCAAGAAAAGAGTTTACCACTGGATAAAGAGTTTTCTCCTAAACTTTCAGGTTTTGTAGGTGGTTTTTATGCAGGTTCTAATATTGATCTCGGTGATAACTTTATTTTTGGCATCGATACGGATTTAATGATATCTGGAAAAAAACACACAAAGACCATTACCATAGGTGCGGCTGATAACACTACAGTAGAAAATGCAGTCGTAAGATCCCGCAGATCAGTACAAACACAAACGCCTCCAGTCCCTCGAGCAGTAACATCAGAAGGAACACAAGGATCCGCTTCAGAAAAATCTGTTGGAACGCAATCCAGTCAAGCACCAGCTCAACCAGTAACTACAGTTCAATCGTCACGAGCAGGAGAAGCACAATCAAATCAATCAGCAACAACTGGAAAGTCTAGCGATGTTAGTGCAACAGCAGGAAAAACAGTGACGTCGGAAAGAACATCAGGAGTTCCAACACCATCATCAAAAACGCCATCTGAATCGTCGGTAACACAACCAGTCTCCCCTAAAACAGTGCAAGCGGTATCGTCCTCATTGGGAAGATCAGATACAGGAGGGGCATCGTTAGGTGAAGTAGGTAGATCACAGCCAGCTGCACTTAAACCGACATCCCTTACAACAGGAGTAGGAACATCAGCATCGCGATCAGCTGTAGTAGATCAGTCATCAGGCGTAAGGGCAAATGGAGCTAATGCGCCTGTAAATACTGTATTAGTAGTGCCTGCACAAGTACAACCTGCACCAGTAAAACCTACTGCAACCGCACCAGCAGTACAGCCAGCAGCAAAAGCACCTACATCGGTACAACCATCAGCAGTAGAAAGAACAGTACCGAGTTCATCACTTGTACTCGCGAGATCAGGATCATCCAATGGTTCAGAAACAAAAGTTTCTAATGGAATAAGCGGAGCCCAACAGGGAGGTCATCATAGTTCTTCCCATAGTAGTGGAAATGCTAATGCACATGGTGCACCTCATGCAGGTGGGCATAGCTCTGGTGCTCATCCGAATGGTACTAATCCACATGCTTCTCGTTCTCATGGTGGACAGAATATGTCTGGACACGGTGCACAAAGTACACAAGCGGTGGATAAGAACGCTTCCAGTGTATATGGTATAGAACAAATAAAAAAGATGGCTTCTGAACTTGGTCTTGATCAAGAGGATGCAGTTGAAACTTTAAGTCATACTTTCAAACAAAATTGGGGTGGTGCTACACGGGTACGTATTGGTTTTGCTGCTGATCGCTTTATGCCTTATCTTGCTGGTGGTATTGCTTATGGGCAATTCCAAGACACTGTATCAATATCTGTTAAGGATGAGGATGGAAGAGTCGTTTCTTCTAAGAACTTAGCTGATGAAACAAAAACCATGATTGGTTACACACTTGGTGGTGGCGTTGATTTCTCGCTTCTAGATAATGTGATTGTACGTGCAGAATATCGTTACTCTGATTTTGGTAAAAAGAAATTTGCAAAGGAAAAACTTGAAGTTAACTACAAAACCAATGATTTCCGTGTTGGTGTAGCTTATAAATTCTAATTTTTTAAAGAGTAAATTTCTAAGAGGCTCCACTGTCAGTGGAGCCTTTATTTTTTTTTAAGATCACTTTTTGGTTTCTTTTCTTGTGAATTTCATGATAAAGCCCATAGAGTGTGATGATATATTTTCCTGATCGCTGCTTAATACGAATGATAAGCTCGGCTTTCCCTATAGATAAAAACCAGAGTTGCAGGGTTCAGGGAAGTTATGCAAAAATGAAATCGTAAAAGTGGACAGGGATATTTCACAATGGCTGTGAAAAATGAAACAATAGATTATTCAAAAACTCTTTATCTCCCACAGACAAATTTTCCTATGCGTGCAGGGCTTCCGCAAAAAGAGCTTGAATTGATGGCGCGTTGGGAAAATATGGGGCTTTATGCGCAATTGCGTCAACAAGCAAAAGATCGTCCATTTTATATTCTTCATGATGGTCCGCCTTATGCAAATGGTCATATTCATATCGGGCATGCTTTAAATAAAGTTCTAAAGGATGTGGTTGTTCGTTCATTCCAAATGCGCGGTTTTAATGCAAATTATGTACCTGGTTGGGATTGCCATGGGCTTCCAATTGAATGGAAAATTGAAGAAAAATATCGAGCACAAGGAAAAAATAAGGATGAGGTACCTCTTAACGAGTTTCGTCAAGAATGCCGTGAATTTGCACAGCATTGGGTAACTATTCAAAGTGAAGAATTTAAACGCCTTGGTGTTGTGGGAGATTTTAACACGCCTTATACTACAATGGCTTTTCATGCAGAAGCACGCATTGCCAGTGAATTGATAAAATTTGCTATGTCAGATCAGATTTATCGTGGTTCCAAGCCAGTGATGTGGTCTGTTGTGGAACGTACGGCTTTGGCAGAGGCTGAGATTGAATATCATGATCATGAATCAGAGGTGCTTTGGGTTAAGTTTCCTGTTTTTGAAGCAAATTCTGATGATTTATATGGTGCTCATGTCGTCATTTGGACAACAACACCGTGGACGATTCCAAGCAATCGTGCAGTGAGTTATTCTTCGCAAATTTCTTATAGTATTTACGAAGTTGAAAGTGCTGAAAATGATTTTGGTCCTCAAGTGGGAGAAAAGCTTCTCTTTGCAGACGCTTTAGCGATGAGTTGTGGAGAAAAAGCCAAACTTGTTTTGAAGCATTTGCGTGTTATTTCTTCTGAAGAGTTGAAAGCTCTTGTTCTTTCTCATCCACTCAAAGGTTTAGCTGGAGGGTATAATTATAAAATTCCATTGCTTGATGGTTCGCACGTAACAGAGAGTGCTGGTACAGGTTTTGTCCATACAGCACCAAGCCATGGGCGTGAGGACTTTGAAATTTGGAATGATTATAAGTCCTTACTGGAGCAAGCGGGGATTGATTCATCTATACCGTTTCCTGTTGATGATGCAGGGTTCTATACGAAAGATGTTCCAGGTTTAGGACCAGATCGTGAAGGAGGACCTGCACGTGTTATTGATGATAATGGAAAAATGGGTGATGCCAATAAAGAGGTCATTAATGCTTTAATTAAAGCAGATCGATTGTTTGCACGGGGGCGTTTAAAGCATTCCTATCCCCATAGTTGGCGTTCAAAAAAACCCGTTATTTTTCGCAATACACCGCAATGGTTTATTTCAATGGATAAAGATTTTGGGGATGGTTCAACTTTACGTAGTCGGGCTTTGGAAGCTGTTTCAAAAACGCGTTTTGTGCCATCTTCTGGACAAAACCGCCTAGCTTCTATGATAGAAGATCGTCCTGATTGGGTTCTTTCTCGTCAGCGTTCTTGGGGTGTTCCTATTTGTATTTTTGCAAATGAGGATGGTGTTATTCTAAAAGATGAAGGTGTGAACGAGCGTATTTTACGGGCTTTTGAAGCAGAAGGGGCAGATGCATGGTTTGCTGAAGGAGCACGTGAACGTTTTTTAGGTGAGCGTGCACATGAGCCTTGGGTACAGGTTTATGATATTTTGGATGTTTGGTTTGATTCTGGAGCCAGCCATAGCTTTGTGTTAGAAGATCGGGCTGATTTGAAATGGCCTGCTGATGTTTATTTTGAAGGTTCAGATCAGCATCGCGGATGGTTCCAATCTTCTCTTTTGGAAAGCTGTGGTACGCGTGCTTGTTCTCCCTATAAGTCCGTGATCACACACGGTTTTACTTTGGATGAGAATGGTAAGAAAATGTCTAAATCTTTAGGCAATACGGTTGTTCCGCAAGAAATCATTAAAACATCTGGAGCTGATATTTTTCGTCTCTGGGTTATGACAGCCGATTATTGGGAAGATCAGCGTTTAGGCAAAAAAATACTTCAAACAAATGTGGATTCATATCGTAAACTACGCAATGCAATTCGTTGGATGCTAGGAACTTTAGCACATGATGATGGAGAAGAAGTATCTTATGGTGCACTGCCGGATCTTGAAAAATTTATATTGCATAGGCTTTTTGAACTTGATCAGTTGATTAATCGCGCTTACGATGAATTTGATTTTAAAAAGATTATGCGTGCATTATTGGATTTTTCAATCATTGAGTTATCGGCATTTTATTTTGATATCCGCAAGGATTCTCTTTATTGTGATGCGCCTTCATCAAAAAAACGCAAGGCCTCCTTGCAGGTTGTCCGTGAGATTTTTGAGCGTATGGTCACATGGCTTGCTCCAATGTTACCTTTTACTATGGAAGAAGCTTGGTTAGAGCGTTATCCAGGAAGCCAATCGGTGCATTTGGAACAATTTCGCTCTGTACCAGAAGAATGGCAAAACCAATCTTTGGCTGAGCGTTGGAAAAAAATTCGGCAGGTCCGTAAAGTTGTGACAGGTGCTTTAGAGCTTGAACGTGCTAATAAGCGTATTGGATCCTCTTTGGAAGCTGCGCCTATTGTTTTTATTTCCAATCTGGTTTTACGAGAGGCATTAGAAAATGTGGATATGGCGGAGATCTGTATTACCAGTGCGCTCACAATTACGCAGGACACGATACCTTCTGATGCTTTTACTTTGAATGATGTTGAAGGTGTTGGTGTATATCCAGAGAAGGCATTAGGAAAAAAATGTGCTCGATCATGGCGTTATACACAAGATGTTGGAAGTGATCCAGCTTATCCGGATGTATCTGCTCGTGATGCAGCTGCTTTGCGGGAATTGCAGATTCTTGGCAAGATTTAAAGTTTTAGATCAAAGGAAAGAAATGCAAGTAAATTTCTCATATTGATGAATATAGTTTTTTGTGGTACGAAAAAAATTCCGTTGTTTTATCTGCAGGGGGGAAATTTGTGTATGGACCGTTCTCTCATAAATAACGGGAATATTAATCAGCCATACACCTAGGAAATGGAATAGGCAGTGAGAAAACGTGAAATAAAAATATTTCCAATAGGAATTTTAGGGATGTGCTTTGTTTTAACGGGATGCAATTTATCCGCTCCTACCTATGGTACCAATAAACCAGTTTCAATACAGTTTTTTGAAGATGTTGCTAATATCACTTCATTAACACCAACAAATAACAGCAGCCAGATTGTTATGAAACCTCATCCAAAACTTGTAATACCAAGCCCTAGTTCACGCAGATTTTTGCCGGTACCACAACAAGATAGATCTGTCAATGAAATGGCAGCATCGAAGAAGCATCAAGGAAATACTCCTTTTCCTCACAAAGGATCGTCAGTTAATGGCGTTGGTTCAGAAAATCCTTCACAGTTGAATGCGAAGCAACGACAGGAATATTTACGTCGTCAGAGAGCACAAGTTGGAAGTTCAAAATACCGTCGCTATCTCACTGAACCACCTTTAAGTTATCGCCAACCGGCAAAAACCGCACCTATTGGTCGATAGGGAAAAGACAAAACATTTAAAGTAAAGTATTTTTCCAATTACTTATGATACCAAGCTCTCATTCGCGCGCAGTTATAATGCTGCTGTAGGAGGGGGGTATTCTCATGAAATAGCAATATGACAACAGCATCGAGAGATTCCTTATGCGTTTCCTTAACACGAAACATTTCTCAAGCTCATTTTACAACATTGCTCATGTGGCTAGTATAACGTAAAATCTATTGTGCTCCAATACTTTATGCTTAGGAAGGAGAAAGTGGATACCATCATTTTATTTTACAGACTCCAATGTTGCGATAATTTTTGCATTTGAGAGCTTTCATAAGAGACATTTTTAGTCTTTTCTAAAACGTTCTTTATCCAGACGATAATTCCGCTTATGATGTGCAAGAAAGTGATTTTTACTGTTTCAATGTAATTTGAAATGAGAGCATATCTACGATATTTTGGACTTTATATTTTATATACAAAATAATGAATTATTCTTTTGAATGAATGTACCATCTAATAGAAACAATATGCAGAATTAAAAGAGAGAAAAAATGCTTCGAAATAGCTTTTGCTATATATATATATATATAGCAGAAGAATTAACAGTCTTTTTTGAGAAGTAGGATAGTTTTTAAAGAGTGAAAGTTATGGAAGAAGAATTATTTTTAGTATCGCTTTTGTACAAAAAAGTCTTTAAGTAATTGAGCTGCTTCTTTTTCCTTGAAACCAGAATAAATCTCAGGTTTGTGATGGCAGGTTGGTTGCTGATAAAAACGTGGGCCATTTTCTATAGCACCTCCTTTGGGATCATTTGTTGCATAATAGAGACGTCGTATGCGTGCAAATGAAATGGCAGCGGCACACATAGCACAAGGTTCAAGTGTTACATAAAGATCGCAATCAGGAAGCCTTTCGTTTTGCAATGTTTCGCAAGCCATACGGATTGCGCGTATTTCTGCGTGTCCTGTAGGGTCATATGCAGATTTTATAAAGTTACCAGCGCGTGCAATGATAGCTTTTCCACGTGTAATGACAGCACCTACGGGAACTTCATCTTTTTTTGCAGCCTCTTGCGCTTCTAAAAGGGCTATTTCCATGGGCGTCAAAGTCATAATATTCTTTCTACTGAAGGTATAGAAAATCTAAAGGTTATCTCGATAAGGAATGCTATGGAATGAATAATTTATTACGCTTTTATAATGAAAAGAATACCTCTATTTTTTAAAGAGTTTAAAACAAACTTGCAAGTCGACAGATACATTATTGTCGTTAAAGGATAGAAAATGATAAATGATTATGCTACTTCCTTTTTCAGGATAAGCGGTATGGTGCATGTGAATAATTTTCTGAACATACTTGCAAAGATTGGTTTGAAACGCAAATGAATGAAAATAATGAGAGTGAACGAATTGCTAAAAGGTTAGCGCGTGCTGGTATTGCTTCGCGTCGAGATGCAGAAATGATGATTGTTGCAGGTCGTATTTCTGTGAATGGTAAAGTCGTGACAACGCCTGCTTTTAATGTTAGCCGCTCTGATGTTATTAAAGTTGATGGCAAACCTTTACCTCCTATAGAACGAACGCGTTTATGGCTTTACCATAAGCCAGCAGGTCTTGTCACCACGAACCGTGATCCTGAAGGCAGACCTACAGTCTTTAGTAATTTACCAAAAGGAATGCCGCGTGTTCTTTCTGTTGGAAGGCTTGACATTAACACGGAAGGGCTTTTGCTTTTAACCAATGATGGTGGCTTAGCGCGTGTATTAGAGCTTCCTGTAACGGGGTGGGTCCGCAAATATCGTGTCCGTGCTCATGGAAGAGTCAAGCAGAGCGCGTTGGATAACCTTAAAAATGGTATTGCGATTAATGGTATTTTTTATGGTTCGATTGAAGCATCAATTGAACGCGAACAAGGGTCGAATGTATGGCTTTCTGTCGCTTTGCGAGAAGGAAAAAATCGTGAAATAAAGAATGTTTTAGGGGCATTGGGATTATCAGTTAATCGATTAATACGTGTATCTTATGGTCCATTTCATCTCTCTGATTTAGAAGAAGGAGCCGTGCAAGAGTTAAAAGGGCGGATGTTACGAGATCAGTTGGGGGAGCGTTTAATTATGCAAGCCAATGCAGATTTTGATGCTCCTATTCTTAAGCCATTTTCAAATTCTGCAGTTGTTGCAGAAAAGCAAAGTCAGAAAGATCTTTCTGTTGCAAATGATGGTTGGGTTTTCTCAAGTGAAAGGGCGATACGACGCCGACCAAGAGATGGTTCTGTTGAACATAGTCGCGCACGATTAAGTACAAAGTCTCATGAGAATGTAAAGAAGGAGAAAAGTGAAGAAGGAAAAGCAGAGCGTTTTCTACCGCGTTCTCGCCGTGCTAATGTTTGGATGGCTCCTGGTGCACGTCCGCAAAGTGCACGTAGAAAGCCTTCCTATAGTGAGGAGAAATCGCATGATCATAAGAGCGATTTGGATGGTAGAAAGTCCTTTCATCGAGGCAAGGAAAAACTAAAAGAAAATCCGTCATACAAAGAGAAGAGGGAAAGTTTTGTTCAAAAACATGGCAAAATATCTTATGACGAGACGCATCCCTTTGGTAAGAAAGATCGCTTTTTAAAGGATAAAGAGAAAATGATAAAAGGTGGTCATGATGAGCATTCTTTTGAGAGAAAGAAAAAGGTAAAATCGTTTGGTGGTGCTATGAAAAAATCTAAACCACATAGGGACGGTGCAAAAACTTCGAAGCGATTTGGAGGTCCACGTGCGGATCATAGGCGGTAAATTTGCTGGGCGTGTTTTGTTTTCGCCTGTTAATCAGTCGATTCGCCCAACGAGTGATCGTACACGTGAAAGCCTTTTTAATATTCTTTCTAGCCGTGAAGAAGAGTTTTGGACCAATAAACGCATTCTTGATCTTTTTGCTGGTACTGGTGCTTTAGGCATCGAAGCACTTTCGCGTGGAGCAAAGGCGGCTGTTTTTGTTGAAAACTCGGTTGAGGGGCGTGGGTTGCTTCAAAAAAATATAGAAGCCTTTGAATTACAGTCGATAGGACGGATTTTGCGTCGTGATGCGACCAAACTTGGCAATATTGGCACAATGCTGCCATTTGATGTTATCTGCGCTGATCCTCCCTATAGCCGTTGTTTAGGTGAACGTGCTTTTGTAGAAGCTTTGCGAGGAGGGTGGGCAAAAGCTGATACACTCTTCATACTTGAAGAAAAGAAAGATACAATGATTTATTTACCTGACGTCTTTTATCTAGACGATGAGCGTTTTTATGGTGAGACAGCAATACGTCTCTATAAATTACGATCGCTTACATCTTGAGAAAGTTCTTGTTTTTATCCGATAGGATGAAAAAATGCTTTTTCACAGTTTTCTTCATTTTATATGGTTTTTAAAAGGTTAAGCAGAAAATCAATAAAAGATTCTAATGTTAAAGGAATTGATGAATTTTTATTAGCTTTAATACAGAAGGATGTTTTTTCTCCAATAGGATATATATTCCTCGATAATAGTTATGATCTTTTTTATCTAATTTCTTTCTGCCATACCTTAATCATCACATTTCATCAGCAGTTGAAAGCTTTAAGCTATGCAGTCTGCATTGATATCTTATATGATGCGTAACTTCTATTTTTGCTATTGTCTAAACTTAAAAAAGATATTTTGTTTAGTATTGAAAATATTGTTCATTTATCCTGAATACTTGTGTGTTTAGTTTAGTAATATCGCTTGTTGAGTTAGTCATTACATATTAAGTAAATCTGAGAGTATTAAGTATCTTATCGTTGTGCAGCTTTAAGGATACTTTTTTATATTATTCTTTATCACTAAAGATAAGTAATTTGTAAAAAAGGGGAGATTATCGTGTTTAATTGGATATATAGTGAAGAGATTAGTACAGAAGCAAGTGCTGAGCAAATTTGGGCTATATGGGAAGATGTGGCATCATGGCCTTGCTGGGATAGTGAACTTGAGTGGGTAGAACTTTCTGGTCCTTTCAAAGAAGGCGCTATAGGACGCATGAAACCTAAAAAGGGACCTACAGTAACTTTTACACTTGATAAAGTTATAAAAAATGTTTGTTTTTCTGATTATGCTAAACTTCCTTTTACACGTATGAGTTTTAATCATGAATATATTTGTTCAACAAAATCGGGTTCTTCAAATAACAAAATTCGTCATACTGTAACCATGTCTGGTTTATTTTCTCCTTTCTTTGGAATGATTATTGGGTCAAAAATTAAGTTACATCTTCGCGATGCAATGATTGAAATGAGCAGACGTGCTCTTACTGAAAACAAAAGCATCTCGTAAGGGGGGCATTTATAAAGAAGTTAATACCTTAAAAAAGGTGCAGAAATCTTAGCCTTGTTAGAATGAAATCAGTTATGAGTATATAGCAAATTGATGAGCTATGATTTGGTTTTAGTTAGCTGTTGAAATCGTGTCAAATCATCTGAGAAAATTAATTTTGCACCAAAGATCTTATAAAAGCCATTGAATTTTATTCAATATATAAAAGCTTATAAGGCGCGCATTTTTACTGAAAATAAAGAAAGTTGTAGAAGCTTATTTCTGCTCTTGTGAATCTGTAGGTTGATATTGTCATGATATTTGCCAGTTTCTAATGTTGCGATAGTTTTTGATTTGAGAGCATTCATAAAAGACATTTTGACTCCTTCTTAAATAGTTTTTATTCATAGGCCCCTTACTGATGATATGCTCGCAAATAGTTGTGATTGATTCAACATGAATAGGTTCGAAACGGAGAAAATTTAATGATATTTGATTCTTTTATGCAAATTACAAAATGATCAATTATGATTATAAATCAAAGTGTTTTTTTGTTTACAAGATTGCCATCTTATTATGAGAGAGTTTATAGAAGCAAAGAAGTATACACAAATATAAGGCATTTTCTTGATTCTTGCTTGGAAATTAAAGAATGCTATAGGAATGAAGGAAGTTATTTGACTATCCAGAGGACATAAGGCTTGTTACTTAAGTCATTTTATACTTTTCGAATTTTTGAGGATTTTGGCTTAAATTCAAATGTTATTGTTAGGCCTTTTGTTAATTGCCAAATTTTCGGTTGATTTGATTGTCAGTACAGATTGGATTATCTAAAATGATAAGGGCCCATGAGAAATCTTGAAACTAAAGAGATTTTACGGCATATTACGTTTTTTCATAAAGAAGCTAAAAGGGAAATGATTTAATGCATTAAAAGAAAAAGAATGCATGAATGTGCATAATCTTATGAATCAATACACAAGAGTTATATTCTGATTTGTATAAATTTGTCAGAATGCTTATCAATGTAAATAATAAAATATTTTAGGGAGTCTATAATGACTGACAAAAACCAGATTGAGAAAGCTGTTTCGCTGGTTGAAGCAGCAAAGCGTTCTGGGGCAAATGCTGCTGATGCTGTTATTGTTCATGCTCATTCTACCAGTGTATCAGTTCGTTTTGGGAAAGTCGAATCGACAGAAGCAGCAGAGAGCAATGATTTTACTCTAAGGGTTTTTGTTGGAAAAAAAGTAGCAAGTGTTTCTGCTAATTTAGGATCTTATCCGCAAGAACTTGCGGAACGTGCTGTTGCGATGGCTAAAGCTTCTCCCGATAGTTTATTTGAAGGTTTGGCAGATAAAGAGTGTTTGGTTAAGTATCCTAAAGATCTTGATCTTTTTGATGATTTTGTACCCAGCAGTCATTTTTTAACAGAAGATGCTTTAAAAACGGAGGCAGCAGCTCTTGATGTTAAAGGTGTAAGCAATTCTGGTGGCGCTGCAACAGCTTATGGCCGTAGTGGGTTTATTCTTGTGACCAGCGATGGTTTTTGTGGAGCCTATCGCTCAAGTTGTTTTTCACGTTCTTGTAGTGCTCTTGCAGGTGAAGGAACACAGATGGAGCGGGATTATGATTATACAACAGCCTTACATTTTTCTGATTTAGAGGCAGCAGAAACTGTGGGAAAGAATGCAGGGCTTGGTGCTGTTCGACGTTTGGGTGCAGTTCGTGCGGCGACTGGGAGCGTTGATGTTATTTTTAATCCGCGTACGGCTCGTGGAATTGCAGGGCATATCGCATCTATGGTCAATGGAGCCTCTGTGGCTCGAAAAACGAGTCTTTTACAGAATTTCCTAGGCAAGGAAGTGATGAAGCCTAATGTTAATGTAACCGATCAACCTTTGCGATTACGTGGAAATGCTTCTCATCCTTTTGATGGAGAAGGGGTAGAGGGGCAAACACTCAATATTATTGAAAATGGTATTTTAAAAAATTGGCTTCTTTCATCATCTACAGCACGTGAATTGGGACTTAAAACAAATGGACACGGTATGCGTTCGGCATCATTAGTGCAGCCGACCAGTACAAATTTTGCTATTGAACCGGGTTTAGTATCACCTTGCGATATGATAAAAGATTTGCGAAATGGATTTTATGTGACCGAATTATTCGGTCATGGCATTGATTTTATTACTGGTCAGTATAGTCGTGGGGCTTCCGGTTTTTGGATTGAAAATGGTGAAATTGCTTATCCGGTGAGTGAAGTAACGCTAGGTTCTGATTTGCTTCATATGTTAGCACATTTAACACCTGCCAATGATATTGATCGGCGTTATAGTACAGCTGCTCCAACATTGTTAATTGAAGGGATGACACTTGCAGGAAAATAACACGCATCATTCTTCTGATTTAAATCTTTTGCGTGACGTTTGTCGAGAGGCAGGAGATTTAGCAATGCGGTATTTTGGATGCACGTTGGATGTCTGGATTAAAGAAGGTAATTCCCCGGTTAGTGAAGCAGATTTTGCTGTTGATCATTTCTTGAAAGAGAGGCTTCTTGGAGCTCGTCCAAATTATGGATGGATTTCAGAAGAAACAAAAGATAATCGAGAAAAACAAGATTATTATGAGCGCTCTTTTGTTGTTGATCCTATTGATGGAACGCGTGGTTTTCTTTCTGGCAATCCTTATTGGTGTATTTCGGTTGCCATTATTGAGAATGGGCGTCCTATTGTGGGCGTTCTACAATGTCCGGCTCAAGGAGATGTTTATACAGCTGTAACAGGTGGAGGGGCAACATTAAATGGGATAAAACTTCCTCGTTTAGCCTTTGAGGTTCATCGAAAATATAAAATTTCACTTGATAAATCGCTCGCACAAAAATTACCAGATGATTTTCTCAATCAAGTCAGTCTTTACCATTATCTTCCTTCTCTTGCTTATCGTATTGTTCTTGTTGCTCAAGATGAAATTGATATCGTATTAGTTCGTCCAAATTGTCATGAATGGGATATTGCCGCTGCTGATCTTATTTTGCAGGAGTGTGGAGGGTGTTTTTTATCGCTTGATGCCCCTTTACTATCTTATGGAATTGAACCTTACCAGTATGGACTTTTAATTGCTGGTAAAAATAATTGCTGTCAAGATATGATAGATGTTGTTCGTCAAACAAAGTTAGTTTAATCACGTAAAAGCGCGCTAAGATAATCTAAATGATATGGAGGCACATATGACTGAAACCAAAGAAAAAAAACAATATTTACATCTTGTATTTGGTGGGGAATTAAAAAATCTTAACAGTAATCAATTTAAGAATCCTGATGAGTTAGATGTGGTTGGTATTTTCTCAGATTATCAATCCGCTCAAGAAGCATGGCAGGCAAAAGCACAAAGCAGTGTAGATAATGCATTACAACGTTATTACATTGTAGATTTGCATCAGTTTCTTGATGCTGAGTTAGGCGATGCAGAATAAAGCTTGAATATTTGGTCATTATAACCTGTAGATTGCTTCATGCTTTTGTTTAGTCGTCCTTTTCATAGGTACGTTCTTCGGGTAAAATAGAATGCCGTAAAAAAGAATATGCTTGTTGTTTAAAATTCATATGTTTTTTTAAGAAACATCTCCCAAAGCACCCAAGCCCATTTCATAATAGCGTCCGTGCAAGGTATAAAATCCATTATTGCACCACCATCTTTACGCTTAATAAAAATGCAAGACAGTTTCTATCAACCTATTTACAACAGCAATATTATCATGACAGCTATCACTCGAAGTTTATGATTATATTGTGAATAGTCACTCTGCTTTTGAATGGGGTATGAGACACTAATGCGTTAAGATTAATAAAAAGAGTAGCATTATTAATGATAGCAATTATTACTCTGTTGAGATTATTAGCACTCGTTACTTATCTATTGGAATTTTTTCAACGAGTTATTACTATAAGCTTAGAAACCATGAAAGTCGTTAGAAACTTTACCAAAATTAGAAACTTAGAGAAACTGAATAGATTTATGAAGTTAACTTACCTCATAAGGATTTCTTGAGTACTCATTTAAAACTACAATCTATAAGTTAATCATTTTGTGTTGATTATATACAATCTTAAAAGGAATAATATATCATTGCGACCTCCTGAAAAGAGAGGATTTAAAATTTTGAAAACTCTTATTTAAATTGCTTTAAGACTTTTAAGAAATTCTCTATTAAACAAGATTAGATTTTTCTGGATTACCTTTAAGAGATTATATCACAATTTAAAATGAGAACTCTATACTATTCAAAAGTTTTTTAAGATTAGTTTGACATATTCATTTTATTGAAATGAAATAATAGAGATTGAGCTTTCTTTTAAACACATTTTATTTGTTGTATTTATATTAGGTTGTAATGTCTATATGGGTTATTTTTTTGAAAAATTGACAATACCTAACATATGTAAAAATAAGCTTTTTCTCTAAAATACCAACGTGCAAAATTCAAAGTCTCATTAAAATCATAAGAAGTATTTATTCAGTGAGTTGAAAAAATTGATACAATCTATGTCATAGGTTTATCATTTATATTTTAAAAATTATAATCGACTGAAATGTAGTTTTGTTATTTTTGAGTAAGATTTTTTATAGGGTGCAGAATGAAGTGATAAAATCGATATAAGTTACAAAATTTAATTAAAAGAGATTTAAATAATGTGTATATGTATTGAATTTTCTCATGGATTAAGCTTTTTTTATTTAAGATATGAATGATATTAAAAAATATGGATGCAACCAATAGTGTTGATGAATTTTTTAACAAAATAAGTATATAGATATCTTAAAATAGCTGGATGAGGTGATTTTAAATGGTAGAATTAAAGGCACATACGGCTCTTTTAAGCTATCGAATGATTGGTTTTTGCTTATGTCCTGTTATTCCTTTTTATTTGTTCTTTCGTGCTATTCGTGGAAAAGAAGAGTGGTGTCGCAAAAAAGAGCGTTTAGGTAAAAGTTCTCATATACGCCCCCAAGGTTCGTTAGTTTGGTTGCATGCAGCAAGTGTTGGAGAAACACTTGCACTTGTTCCACTTATAAATTATATTTTATCATTGGAAATCAATGTATTAATGACAACTGGGACGGTGACATCTTCTACTCTTGTGAAAAAATATTTTGGTAATAGGTTGATTCATCAATATGCTCCTTTGGATTTAGATTTTGCAGTGCGCCGTTTTATTCGTCATTGGAAGCCTGATCTCGTCTTAATTTGTGAATCAGAAATTTGGCCTCTTCGTATTAAAGAACTTGCAAAAATGCGTATTCCGCAGATTTTGGTTAATGCCCATATGTCTGAACGTTCTTTTAAAGCTTGGCAAAAACGACGTGTTCTTGCCAAACATATTTTTAAGGATATTGATTTGGCGATTGGTCAAAATGAAAGAGATGTAGCTTATTACCATACACTTGGCGTAAAATCTGTTACGTTTTCTGGTAATCTCAAGGCTGATGTTTTTCTGGTTGAAAATCAAGAATTGCTTGCACGTTATCGTAATGCTATCGGCAATCGCCCAGTTTGGGCAGCTGTTTCAACGCATGAAGGGGAAGAGGAGATTGCTTTTGAGGTCCATAAAATTGTTAAAAATTATTTGCCAGATTTATTAACAATTATTGTGCCTCGTCATCCAGAACGTTCAGAAGATCTTATCAGAAAATGCGATAATAAGGGGTTAAGTTTTATTCGTAGGAGTAGAGATGCTGTTCCAAACATGAATACCGATATTTTATGGGGAGATACCATTGGAGAAATGGGACTTTTTCTTCGCTTATCGAAAGTTTCTTTCGTTGGTAAATCGTTATGTGGAAATGGTGGACACAATCCATTGGAATTGGCTTTGCTTGGTTCCGCTATTTTGACAGGGCCTCATGTTTCAAATTTTCAAGAGATGTTCAAACAATTTCTAACGCGTGATGCAGCATATATGGTTCAAGATACAAAACAGCTTGCTATTCAGGTGTATAAGCTTTTAACAAATGAAACATTGCGGCAAGAAATGGTTGATAAGGCTCATGAAGTGGCAACAGGTATGGCAGGTGCATTTGAGCGCACATTAAAGATTTTAGATCCATTTTTACAACCCCTTGTAATACAAACAGGTTTACGTCAGCGTCAGGGTAGATATGCATATTAGCGCCCCTCGTTTTTGGTGGAAAAATAAAAGCTTTTTGCGTTTTGTGTTAGCTCCAGTTTCATGGGGGTATGGTTATTTTTCAAGTCGTTTTATGACAAGACAGCCTCCCGTGATTGATCTGCCAGTTTTGTGTATTGGAAATTTTACATGTGGTGGTGCGGGTAAAACGCCGGTTGTTATTGCTTTTACAAAAGTGGCTAAAGAACTTGGTTTCGTACCTGGTATTATATCTCGTGGTTATGGTGGATCAGTTAAAGGGGTACATCTTGTAAATGAAAAATATGACAATGCACGCGATGTTGGAGATGAGGCACTTTTACTTGCACGGCATGCTTTTGTAGCTGTATCACCTAATCGTTATGCAGCGGCACAACGGCTTAAACAAGAGGGATGTAATCTTATTTTAATGGATGACGGATTTCAAAGTCGCCGTCTTTATATGGATTATGCGTTACTCGTTGTTGATGCGATGCGCGGTTTTGGTAATGGAGCTGTCTTTCCAGCAGGACCTTTGCGCGTACCATTAAAAACGCAGTTTTCTTTTATGGATAGTGTTTTATTGATTGGTCACTCCGATGCGCCTGATAATGTCGCTTTTTTTGTTTCGCGTACTGGAAAGCCTTTATATCGTGCTCATCTTAAAGCCAGTGCCTCTGATGAGGTTTCAGGAAAATCATTTTTGGCATTTGCTGGTATTGGCAATCCAGATAAATTTTTTAAATCTATTAAAGAATTGTCTGGTCATGTGGTGCAAACTTACATATATCCAGACCACTATTTTTTCACAGATAAAAATTTAAAAAGCCTTATACAAAAGGCTAAAATGCACAATTTATGGCTCGCAACAACAGCTAAAGATTATACCCGTATACAGACAATTCACATGCAAAAGGATTTGAAAAATCTTATTATCTTTGATGTGAATGTCGATTTTGTTCAAAAAGACTTCTGTCGTATGGTCCTTGAAGAGGTCATAACCCGCTTTAGAAAACGTTCCCTTGAATTTTCTTGTCTAAAAGGCAAAGGCTAAATTTATAGCTTTTGAGGGGTTATTTTTCTTTTGTTTTTAACAATTGCTTGAGATATGGGTTGCACTCAAGTTCGCGCTGATAGGAGATTTCACAACTAGCATATGCTTCTTGGCGGTGATGATTCCAATATTTTAAATCATCTATAGGGATTTTTTGCCCGCTAACAGCACAAATGGTATAGGTACCATATTCTATAATGTCATATCCGTTATTAGAATAATAAATTTTTGCTTCGCGTTCACCATTGGGAAACATTACAACTCCTTTTTACTTGATACAAGAGATTCAAGAAAAGTGCCATAAAATATATTATAAAGTCGAGAGTTAATTTTAAAATATTTTTCTTGTAAAAATGAAGAAGGGCTTATTTTCTGCCAAAAAGCCGTTCTATATCTGCTAATTTGAGTTCAATATAAGTAGGGCGTCCATGATTACATGTACTTGTATTAGGTATTGCCTCCATTTGTCGTAATAGTGTGTTCATTTCTTCGGGGCGTAAAAGGCGCCCTGACCGTATTGAGCCGTGACAGGCCATCGTTGCTGCAACATAATCAAGCATTGCTTTTAAATTATTTGTTGTATCATACTCAGCAGCCTCATCTGCGAGATCTTTAATAAGGGCTTGGACATTGATCTCTCCTAACATGGAAGGTGTTTCACGCACAACAATTGCTCCTGGTCCAAATGGTTCTATTCCTAATCCAAATTTTTGCAAAGCATCTTTATGCGTTAAAAGGCATGTTGCATCCTCTTCAGAGAGTTCTACAATTTCAGGAATAAGTAATAACTGTGAAGGAAGTGGTTTGGAATAAAGTGCGTTTTTGAGTGCTTCATAAACCAATCGTTCGTGAGCTGCATGCTGATCGACAATGATCAAACTATCTTGTGTTTGGGCGATAATATAGTTTTTATGGATTTGTGCTCTGGCCGCTCCTAATGGATAAGATAACTCTTCTGATGAAGATGTCGTGCTTGGAATGTATGCATCCCCACTTGGTGTATTTAAGCCCTCCATAATAGGAGCGGCATCTTCTTTTAAATCAAAAGAGTGAGTACTATCCAATGGTTTTTGGACCATTGAAGCACTGGTAAAATGATGAGGTTGTGAACTGTAAGAAGAGAACTGGTGCGTGTTCTTAAAACTGCCTAATGGTTGTTGTGCTAATGATTGTTGTGTTTGAAATGCAGCAAGCATTGCTTCAGAACGGGTTGAAGTAGGACGAATACCAGATTGCTGCAATGCTTCACGAATAGCTCCAACAATCAAACCACGAATTAATCCTGGATCACGGAATCGTACATCAGCTTTGGCTGGGTGAACATTAACATCTACCTCAGCAGGTGGGAGGTCAATAAAAAGAATAGCGACAGGATAACGATCTCGTGTCATGACATCAGCATAAGCGCCTCGGATAGCGCCCCATAGAAATTTATCACGCACGGGACGTCCATTAACATAAGCAAATTGATGAAGGCTGTTATTTCGGTTGAAAGATGGCAAACAGGCAAAACCTGTTAAGCGCACCGCTTCGCGTTCAGCATTCAGCGCAATGCTATTAGGGGCGAATTCTTTTCCCATAATCTGCGTAATACGTTGTAATTGTCCTTGAATATTATTTTCTGTAGCAGACAATTCCATAGATGTTCTGTCTAGTCCTGAAAGAGAAAAGCGGATATGTGGAAATGCGATAGCAATTCGCTTAATCATATCGCTAATAGCATTTGTTTCAGCCCGATCAGTTTTCATAAATTTTAATCGTGCTGGCGTGACAAAGAAAAGATCACGAACTTCAACAATTGTTCCAAGATTCGCAGCAGCTGGTTTGGGTCCTACAATTTTTCCTGCAGTAACGGAAATTTCAGCAGCGCTCTCAGCATCTTTTGTTCGTGAAATGAGTTTAAGTTTAGCAACAGAACCAATAGAGGGGAGGGCTTCTCCTCTAAATCCAAGGAAGCAGATATTGTGTACGTCATCGGTAATCTTTGAGGTACAATGGCGAGAAACTGCTAAAGTTAATTGATCTGCAGGAATTCCATAACCATTATCACTCACCTTTATAAAATTTTTTCCACCATTTGCTGTAATAATTTCAATGCGCGTTGCACCAGCATCAATAGCGTTTTCAACAAGTTCTTTGACAACATTTGCTGGTCGTTCAATAACTTCACCGGCGGCGATTTGATTAATAATATTTTCGCTAAGATGGCGTATAATCATAATAAATTCTAACAGGAATCTTAAGGGTTCTATAGAAAATTATGATAACATCATTTGCGAGACATTCAAGAATAAGAGAGCATGAGAGGTATTATTTTTACAATACCTCCTATTTTATTTTATGTTAACAAGTCGGTTGGAAAAAACATAAAAATAGTTTTTATCACTTTAAAATAGCTTGCACCAGTTTATCATCTAGGTCAAAAAAGAAACAATGTAAAAAGGGAAGGCAATATATATGGCGCGTATAAGCGGTATTTTAGCAGATAGTGATATACAAGCTTTGATTGAGAATAACTTTCTCAAGGCTCAGTATCCATTTGATAGATCTCAAATACAACCAGCAAGTCTTGATCTTCGTTTAGGGGAGAAAGCTTATCGTATACGTGCTTCTTTTATGCCGGGACCTGATACAAAAGTTTTGGATAAGCTTGAACGGTTAAAGTTGCATGAGTTTGATTTACGAGACGGAGCCGTTTTGGAAACGGGGTGTGTTTATATTGTTCCTCTTTTAGAAAGTTTAGCTTTACCAGAATTCTTATCTGCTGTTGCCAATCCCAAAAGTTCTACAGGACGATTAGATATTTTTACACGTGTCATTACGGATAATGCTCAGGAGTTTGATAAAATTTGTGCTGGTTATCATGGTCCACTTTATTTGGAAATTAGTCCACGCACATTTCCAATTTTGGTGCATACAGGCTCACATTTATCACAGCTTCGGTTTAGAAAAGGGCAAAGTTATTTAAATGAAATAGAGTTGCACACTTTGCAAAGGCAAGAAACACTGATATCGGATGATTTTCCTAATATTAGTGTTGGTGGTATTGGTCTTTCCATTAATTTAAAGGGAGACAAAAACGGGCTTATAGGTTATCGTGGTAAACATCATACAAGTGTTATTGATATTGATAAACGTGCCGTTGCCCACGTTTTAGATTTTTGGGAACCTCTTTTTGATCGTGGTCAAAGGGAGTTGGTTCTTGATCCTGATGAATTTTACATTTTAGTTTCACGAGAGTCTGTTCATGTGCCTCCGCTTTATGCCGCAGAAATGACACCTTTTGATCCTTTAGTTGGCGAGTTTAGGGTGCATTATGCAGGCTTTTTTGATCCAGGATTTGGGCATAAGGAGGCGGGTGGAAAAGGAGCAAGAGCGGTTTTAGAAGTGCGGAGCCATGAAGTTCCTTTTATCTTAGAGCATGGTCAAATTATTGGCCGTTTGGTCTATGAGCATATGCTTAATCGACCATCAACCCTTTATGGACATGATGTTGGATCACATTATCAAGCACAGGGTTTAAAGTTGTCCAAGCATTTTAAATGAGTTGGGAACCACGAATTTTGATAACATGTATGCAGAAAGCGTATTTTAGATAAAAGAAAATTTTGTGCTTCGCAAAACTGGCGTCATGCATTCTATTTTTAATTTCCAAGGTTATCTCATCTCTTGCATTTGAGAGGGTATGAGAGGCATTTTTACTTCTTTTTTCAAGAGGTTCTATCTATACGAACTCCATTTATGATGTGCAAAAGAATAGTTTTGATTATTTCATCGTGACAAAATTTACAATGAAAGAATTTTACTATATTCAATATGTTATTCATATTTATTATTATAATAAATCAATAGGTTAATAAAATTCAACATAACAGTAGCTACTCACTTTTCAAAGTAAATATGCGAGATTGGATGCTGCAATTGACTCAATTTTTCTAGAGTGTAATAACCAGTATATTTTATTCCGCATAAAAATTATCCTTAAGAGTTAATAAATAAGTTTTCACTCCAGTTTAGTAACAATTATTTTCAATAAACATTATTCTAATTTTAGTAACTCATTTATAGCCTCAAGATATAATATTGCTAGAAAATTATTCAATTAAATATGAAGGTTTCTATTGGTATGAACATTAAAAGTTTTTATGCTTTATATGAATTAGGCACTATATATTTTTATAAACTTTCATGAATAAGTAACAGATCTCAGTTTTGAATATTGATATAAGAAGATTTCTGCATGTATGCGACAGCTTTATTTCCAGTATTAATAAAGGATTTTTTCATCTTTTGGAGGAGATTATGATTTATACTTAATGACACTCTATATTCTTAATAACTGATAATGTAAGGATCTTTGGAGGGAGAAGCGACTTTAAATTATGACTAATTAAGCTACGGAGCAATCGCTTTCGAAGAGGGATTGCTTTAAAGAGAGTATAACATTTTAATTGCACATGAAGAATATATGAGTAGATACGTTATTAATGATACTTCATACTGTGAGATTTTAAATTTGGATAAGAGCAATAAAGACGTTGTTTTTATCAATTAGTTTTTTTAGAAAGTTGCAGTCTCTGTTGCTTCTATCTATTCAATAGAGTGCTTTGGGAGAATAGCGAATAGGTAGGTACATGGATTCGCTTTTATGCGTTTTAGGATGTTTTCTCTTTTCATTTAGGAACAATGGTGCCATCAATGATTATTTCTTCAACACTTGATTATCGTAAGGCAGCAAAGCGTCGTCTTCCTCCCTTTCTTTTTCACTATATTGATGGTGGGGCTTATGCTGAAGAAACGATGCGACGTAATTGTACAGATCTTCAAGCACTTGCATTGCGTCAAAGGATTCTAAGGCAAGTTGGTGAAGTTGATCTTTCAATCAAGCTTTTTGATCAGACACTTGATTTACCGATTGTACTTGCGCCTGTTGGGCTAACGGGCATGTATGCACGTCGTGGAGAGGTAAAAGCAGCGCGTGCCGCAGCGGCAAAAGGGATTCCTTTTACTCTATCCTCTGTTTCAGTTTGTCCTATTGCGGAAGTGCAAGAAGCGGTTGGAGGTGCATTTTGGTTTCAACTTTATGTTCTCAAAGATCGCGGTTTCATGCGTGATGCACTAGAACGGGCTTGGTTGGCTGGTGTACGCACGTTGGTTTTTACAGTTGATATGCCAATTCCTGGTGCACGTTATCGTGATGCGCATTCAGGAATGTCTGGTCCTTATGCTGGTTTACGTCGTTTTTTACAAGCTTTGACTCATCCATATTGGGCTTGGAAGGTTGGTGTTATGGGGCGCCCTCATGATCTTGGAAATGTCTCTGCTTATCTCAAAAAGAAAATTGCATTGGATGATTACGTTGGTTGGCTTGGTGCAAATTTTGATCCATCAATTGGTTGGCATGATTTACAATGGATTCGCGATTTTTGGAAAGGAAAAATGATTTTGAAAGGTATTCTTGATCCAGAAGATGCACGAGAAGCAGTAAAATTTGGTGCGGATGGTATTGTTGTTTCTAATCACGGCGGACGTCAGCTTGATGGTGTATTATCAACAACACGAGCGTTGCCTGCAATTGCGGATGCTGTAAAGGATTATTTGACTATTTTAGTGGACTCAGGTGTTCGTTCTGGTCTTGATGTTGTACGCATGATAGCACAAGGTGCGGATGCTGTTATGATTGGCCGTGCTTTTGTTTATGCGCTTGCAGCAGCAGGTAAGAAAGGTGTTATGCATCTCCTTGATCTTTTTGCCAATGAAATGCGGGTAGCTATGACACTGACTGGTACTCAGACAATCAAAGATATTACACGCAAGAGTTTAGTAAATATAGATGTTTTTAAGCAATGAAAGCAATATGTTATACTTCTTTCAGAAAAAGAAAGTCTTTTTATAGAGGAGCATAATTATATATTTTAAAAATATGTTGACAGTTAAAGTTAAATAGAAAAGATCAATAAGCTCCTCTATAAAATCACAGAAAATACTCAGTAACTACAATAATATTAAGTATTAATAATAATAAACACGAAAAAAAACAATAATAACATTGCATACATATTTTATTTACTTTATTAAAAGCTCATTCTACGGATAAAAAGGAACAAGCGCTGATATTAAAGGTAAAACAACTGTTGATATAGAAAAAATAGATATAAATAATGCTGTGAGCATTTTTCCCTCCTATATATAAAAAACATTAAAATATAATATGTTAATTACTTCTTTTCCATATTGGCATAAAACGTAAATTTATAAAATCCATTTAGTTTTATTTTAATATAAATAATATTAGTTATAGTATATAAATAAAATTATTAAAAATGTCAATATGTATTTATTTTAATCTATAATTATAATAAAAAATGTATCTAATAAATAATATTTCTATAATCTATATATTATTTATATTAAGTTCATTGGATAATATATTATATGGATGTGATATTGTTTTTATGGAGTACATTTTTAAGCAATGAAAAAAAATATCCGTACTATCTTTAAAAAAGCTCGTTTACTGAGAGCAAAACTGCGTGAATTAATGTGCTTTTCTTTCTTGTTTTCTCAATGATTTATGATGTTTTTGAACTGGCGAGCATATTAGGAAGCAGTTGAATATTTTTTGTATAGTATGTCATTTCTAACACTATTTATGCGTTCTCGATTGATTTTATAACTTGTTAAAATATCCAGTTCATTTTTATTGCAGATGGGGATGGTGGGGGGCCTAATGATACAAATTGGCATAGAATGTTTTGTTCCATAAGCGATTTAACAATTGCATCTCCAAGCTTCTCCTTTGATACTATGCTCTTCATAGACAACAACAGATTGGTGAGATTGGCATAACTCTAGCACTGATCTATTATCTCAAAGTTGAATTGTTGGCACACTTGTAAGCGTTGGGATAACTTCATGTTTTTTGAATCTCTTTAGCAACATCAAGACAAATCTGAACAGTTTCTTCAGTAGCAAGTAAGAGAACATCTTTTCCTTTTTTAAACAGAGGTTTTGCTGATATCAATTTTTGAAGCATTTTTATGAATATTCATAACAGCACGCTTTCCTAAACCTATATAAATAGGTACAAGATTACTCAGAGTAGAAAGAATTACAGTTTCCATTTGATCGAATTTCTACTCGTAAGTAATTGGATAATATTTACTTTATCGCTGAATAAAAAAGAAAAGTTTTTCTCTCTTTAAATAGAGGATGGATTGTCATCTAGCCAATAGGGATAGTTTGCGAGAAATTTGTTCGATGCAAAACGACTTAACATTGCAGTTACTTTTTATCATTTGAAGCTGTGAAAAGAAGGCTAAGATAGATGAAAGAATGTAAAAAATGATGGATACATTTTAAGATAAAAAATTATAATTTTGTTAATTCCACACAAGTTGCTACGGATATTGGTGACAAAAGAAATTCGATCAAAAAATATCAAAATTATTTGAGTACATTCCTCATGGCATGTAGACTAAACCTTTTTGTTGGTATGGGTGAGATTTTCTTTGAGCAGAAATTGATTCTATCCCCTGAAATCAGCAATAATCTCTCAGGTTATGTCGTAAACTTTTTAGGGATGTTACAACGCCACTATCGTCCTTTTATGAAAATGTTAGCATTTCAGATGAGCAGTTGTGAGGAATTTCAACGTTTAATACAGCAAGATCCAGAAACTCTCACGGATTTAGAACGGGCTTCAAGATTTTTATATTTACAGCGATTAAGTTTTAGAGGGAATGTAAATCGTACGATGAGAGTAGAAAACCATCGTAGCACGCGGGGGGCTTAAGCCCTTCCAATTTGAATGCGTGCTAAAACTTATTTTCCACTGTTTAGCAGGTGTTAGCATTGAACATTTAGACTGGTCTGATTTTATTGTGCGTTATGATCGCCTAAAAATCTTGTTTTATCTTTCACCACTTTAATTGTGGTTTTGAAGGTTATTAAAGAAAGGATTTTTATAAGCGGGAGGATTATCAGCCGATGTCTAAGCTGCTTGCATAATAAGAGGGAGTTTTTTGTCTTTAAACAATATGCTAGAAATTCAAAAAACTTTAGTTAACTTTATAAAAGAGGTTACACCATCTTATACAGATTGCTCTGCAAATAACACAATTGCTGGTAAGGAATGGGGCATCACCAATTTTGATTTCTAAAAAAGAAACAATACGTATTAAATAGTCTTTAACTTTGCAGACTTTTTGAGAATCCTTTCAGAATCTTTTGAAAAAAGTGAACTGGTAGAAGATATTTCTATCAAAATATAGCAACTTTTCTAACAAGTTAGGAATAAATCTAAAAATATATATTAAATATAAAAACAGTACGATATGTAGGCAATCTGGGCTTTAGAAACAAGAATCAAAGCGTATAAAGATGCATAGAGGTAAGATTGAGACATATCATTTTTATGATTCAATAAAAAATAAAAATTAAAGAAAAAATTTTATATCAAAAATTTAAGGTGGTTTAAAAGGTGGACGGGCAATGCATGGAAGGATGAGCGAGAAGGTGAATTAGGGGAGAGCGATTTATAGATTATCAGTATCTTTGTAAAAGTATCTTCTCAAGATAAATATTGTGATGAAATAAGATTGTAGTTGAATGTTCGAAAAGATAATACGCACTCTTAATTTTTCCGTTATACACATCACAATAAAAGCCGTGAAAGGCACGGTCTTATTACAAACTTTCTCTAAAAGCAGTACATGAGTTTGCAAGATATTACCGTAATATTTTAAAAGAAGGATTTTATTTCAGGAAAAAATTATCTTAAAATAGTAAAGCAATATTTTTCAAGAAATTGCTAGGCGACTTTTGAAAGTAAAAAAGCTAAGTTAAAAAATAAAAGCAAAAATGGTTGTTGGTTTTCTCGACTGGAGTTGCATGTCATTTCCCACATAGGGAATTTACCTATAGAAAAATTAAAAGCCAAGATCATTCACAATGTTTTCCCGCCACTTTAGCATGAAAAAGCAGATACAGTGCGAAAGTATTTGCCTTATCGTCAACACCATTATTATAATTAGGAAGTTGAAGCAACGTCATTTACAAATCACATAAAAGCCTTACCATTATTCATTATATAGCTCCGTAGATTTCTTTTCTTCAAGCATGCCAGCCCCTAGATGTTATTTTTGTTGAAAACAGAGCCTTTGTGTATGATCAGTTCTTTGAACGACGATAGTAGTGCAATCCATAAAATCTTTTCTCATCTTCTTTTGATAGGATAACAAAGATGCCCTTAGAATACATCAATAGACTCAATCATTTTACACAAACATAATCTGTTGAATCCTTTAGTTTCAATTCAGACACCTCAGTCACTCTAATTAAATCTAATTGACCACCAGAGTGTTTTAATCCTTTAAGTGCTTTTACTTTTAATCTGAATGTATCCACCTCTTTCAAATCTTTTCATTGATTGATGTTTCAGAGGAATTATATTTTTATCACTTTATTTTCCGTTTATCTCTCCAACCACATAAACGTTCACCTTGTTCGTTATGTTTTAAAATATCTCTCGCCAAATTTGGACTAATGACATTGATATCTTGTCGATTCAAATAAATTGGCAGCCATCCAATACAAGAAGTTCGTTCATTCGTCGCGCAACCAGCTAGAAAGCTTAGTGCGCACATCAGCATCACTTTTCTTATTAATTTCATTTTCTACCTCAAGCCGTGTTGTCGCTATCTTGAAATCTTCTTTTGTTTGCTTTTGCTTCTCAACTTTTTTCCCAAGAAAAAAGGCTTTGACTAAAGCTATAAGAAAAGCTGCTATGAGCGCTGACGTCATTGTCAGATATTTTTTTATCCATAAAATCATAGACGGTGTTCCTGAAAACGTTTAGCAATGTATATCATAGCCGTACAAGCGGCTAAAACCATAATGCCTGCTAGAACCCATTGAACAGGACCATTTCCTGCAAAAAGACCTCCAAGCCCTGAAAAAGAACCTATGATTGGTGCAAGAGCTTCTACTTTGCAAATACCTGTTACGCCTTCTGGTTCTACTACATGATAATTGGGGGCAACATGAGCTCCTTTTGCCCACAATCCTGCTTCGGTTGCTCGGCGATTGACAAGACCTTGGATACGTTTTCCTCCCACTCTTGTCCATTTTTGCAATTCGGTTGGTATCGCTTCATATTCACCTTTATTAAGCTTTTTTAAAAGTGTAGAACTACGAAATGCTGTGATTCCTACATTATAGCAAAATGATACTAATGCCGCGAATTGTTCATCGTTTAAAGGAACGGTAACGGCTTTTTCAACAACAGCTTCATACTCCCTCAAGTCCTGACAAAGGATTTTTTCAGCTTCTTTTTCCGTAATTTGCATATCTTTGTGAACGCTTGGGGCACCAGCAGCACTTGTATGTCCATAACCAATTGTCCAGACACCACCAGAATCTTCATAAGCTGATAAACGCAAGCCTTCCAATTGCTTAATCAATACAAGCCCTTCTTTTGATATTTTTCGCATTATTTTTACCTATAAAAAACTACACAAAGCAGGATATGAATTAAAAACTTACATCTACTCATTTTTAAGAACAGAACAGCGAAAGGGCATAATAAATTCAAAACATCCATAGTGGATTATTTTAAGATCCATATCATTTTTTTTGAATAAAGGTTATGCTAAATACTATTCATTTTGCAGCAATTGATCTCCATCTAAAGACAATAACTTTATAATAATTCCATTTATAATCAGATAGATTTCACTCATAAATTCTTACATTTGATCCAGAATGATTTAGAAGAACTTTACTTGAAAAAACTTCAATAATTCCGATGACAAAAAGCATTTTTAACAAAAAATAAGAGACATAATAATTAATGAAATAATTAGGTGTTAATTTTTAAGTAATTTCAAAAGTCATAAATTGCACCACAGAATTTTTTTATAAAAACAAAAAAACATTATAATTTAATATTATATATCTAAAAATTATCTTAGAATCAATAAGACATATACATAACGTGTTATACATATTTAATAAAAAAATCTATAGTTAATTTAATTATTCTTTGTTTTTTTTCCTAATTGCTTAATTTCATTAAAAAATACCTTTATGAAGGATTTTAAATAAACTGTTATATAAAAAACATAATGAATGTTTCTCCTCTCTTACAGTCTGTTTCCAACTGAAACAATATATTAGTGGAGCATATTCAATATATAGACCAATGATATTTGATAGTTTTTTAAAGAATATTGTACTGTAATAAATTTGAACAATTAGTTCGGTTTCATATATTTTCTTTTTCATATGAAGCATTTAGTGGGGCGTTCGGGTCCAATGGTATCATCTTTGTCTGGTGTTGTATTGGCTACGTTTCCAGCAGCCTCTTAAACAAATCAATCAAGCTATTGAAATCTTTTTAGAGGCAATAGCACAAGAGACACAAAAGATTTTGACAAAAAGCTGCTTGACAATATAGGAAGCTCTCTCCTCCTAGCATCCCAGTCCATTCACATAACATAAAAAATAAAAAGGCAATGAGATGATATTTGATGATGGCAATAGATATGTAACAATACGTGAGTGTGCACAGCTTTTTAGTATATCCACAACAACGATTCGCAATTGGATGCTTCAAAGGGGGCCGGAGCCATATAAGCTAGGGTGAGCAGTGAGGTGGAGAAAGAAAGAGATTTTAGCATTTACTCCAGAGAAAAATACGGAGCAAATAACAATAGATTAGATAAAATTGCATAAACCCTAGAAGGTGGTCTTCAAACAGATAATTAATTAAAAAAAATATATATTTCAATATGTTTAAGAAATAAAATGGTGCCGCATGCCGGCAAGCAGGGGCTTAGCAACAAGATTCAAAGTATATAAAGATGTGTAAGGGCGTATTGATGTCTATAGCTTTTTATGATTCAATAAAAAAAGTAAGTATTAAAGAAAAAATCTCAAATCAGAAATTAAAGGTGGTCTAAAAGGTGGACCCAAAAAGGTGGACCCAAAAAAGGTGGACGAGCAATGCTTGAAAAGGTGGACGAGAGGGGACGTTAAGTGAGGGCGATTCATCGGTTATCA
>NZ_JBHIPD010000017.1:0-28315 GCF_042195865.1 Bartonella sp. AP36NXGY
TCTTTCAAATAAACAACCTATATTAAACATAACACATAAATACAATTTTTAATATATATCTAAGAGGGTTTTGTAGGGGTTTTGGGGGTTTTAAAAACAGACAAAACCTATAAGTAATATAAGAAAATGAATATACATAACTCTGTTTAAACAAAGCTTTTGAAAAGGATAAAGCTATCATTTTAAATACGGTATAATCTCTTAAAGGCAATCCAAATAAGAGTATCTAAAAGTGCAAATGATTTCTTTTTAGAATAACGCATATAAACACTCCTTTTAAAGATTATAGGTAATCAATTCACAAGATGATACGTTTAAAGAATTTACAAAAGTCCATTAAAGGATTTCTGATAACGTAATTCTTTCCTATCTTAGTTATCTCATAACAGATGATAAAATAAACTTTTATTTAAACTAATACATAAGCGGCTTTAATAAGATTAGCATGCCCATTATGTGAGCATGCTTTATAAGTTATTCAGTTTCTCTAATTTCTAATTTTGGTAGGTTCTTAACAATTTTGATTGTCTCTAAACTTACAGTAATAACCCTTTGAAATAACTCTAGAGGGTAGGCAGGGTTGCCAACGGTTTCAACAGCATAGCGATTGGCATCATTGACAATACCACTCTTTTTATCAGTCTTAACGCATTGACGCCCCATAACCCATTCAAGAGCAGGCTTGCCATTGACGATATACTCATAAGCTTCAAGAGGGATATCTGTTATGGTAATATTGCTATTGTAAATAACAGTCGATTTATCCTTTTCCTTACTATTCTTAATTTTTGCGAATTTCATTTCAGTCACATAATAGAATTTTTCGAGATTAGAGATTTCTGTCTGTTTTGGATTACCCTTTTTAAAGATCACGGGATAAGGCTCTACATCTTCATAATTCACGTGCAAATGACCTAGTTCACGTCCTGCTGTTACAAATTTCCAAAAGTCATCAGCACTCTTTACACACGGGATACGAGGCAATTCTTTAGAGAGGTTATCAGCATAACGAGCACGATAATCTTCCGAATGTAACAATCCGTAGACGTAATAGAACAAATTATCTTTAGTGATTTTTTCATTCGGATAAGCCGCTTGAAAATGGGCTAATCCTTCATCAGTAATGGCATCACGCCTCTGTAAACCAACTGTTTTACTTTCTTCTGTAGAATTCGCAAATAAATGAGATTGTTTTTCATTTTTGTCTCTTGAAACCGGAGCATCTTCATAGAAATATCGTGGAAAGCATTGACTAGCATTCATCACACCTAAATCAGGCAAATTCTTAGTCATAAGTGCAGAAAAGCCAACCATTGCTCCTATGCCTGTAACTTGTATGATTTTATTTTCAACCGCTTTCTCCATTGGGAATATACGCGGCGTTTGGTAAACTCTCTCATTGAAAGTACGATTATAATAAAGCCACTGTCGTGTAAAAGGGCGATATAAACTTTGCGTGAGGCATGCATCTTCGAATTTAAGAATTTTTCCTCTTACCAATTCTTGTTTAACATTATGGCTCCAGCTAATCTTGCTCTCATCTGCATTGATGAAATTGTTTACAGCATTTGCACGTATTTTATGATCAGCATGTGGATAGGCATCATTAAAACGTTCTACTTCGCTATTATAGAAAGTAATCATATTATGCATATTATTTTCTAAAATCTTATAGCTTGAGTTATATGCCCAAGCATCACGGTTTGTTTTTAGACCACAGGAATAAATTTTAAAGAGCTTTTTATCATGTCCTTTTTTAACACCTATAGCTAAAAATTTTTTAAAACTGTCATCACGTTGCTTTATCCAATCCCCATGCTTATCCGGTGTAATTATTTGCCAACCTTGTTTACTCCGTGTAATACCATCAATGCTTTCAAGGGATTCAATCATTGTAAGCTTTTCTTGCCTCGTGAGATAGTCTCCAATATCACGAAAATATATCTTACCACGCTGTTGTGCATTTGGATTTTTTACGAGAATAGAGATAGCTATGGGAGCACGAGATCCTTCACCAAAAATTCCACCACTTTCTTTCTTACGTTGTTCTCCAGAAGTCCGAGCATTTCCCCGTAAATGGAAAATATAAAGGCTGCTAAATTCCTCAACGAGGCATTTTCGTAAACCATCCATAGAGTGCCCACTAACAAAGCTTGCGTTTGTGACAAAACCAATAATACCATGGTCTTTTATACGGTCACTTGCCCAGCGGATAGCACGGATATAACTGTCATAAAGTGCTCGTATATTCGTTACTTTCGATTGAGCAGCATAAGTTTCACTGATCCGTTTATCTAAAATAGGATAAGAAGTATTCTTTGCATTATCGTTTTCGCTCTTTTGCCCCACGGAATAAGGAGGATTGCCGAAGATAACTTCAATATTGAGGTTTTTCTGAAGTTCTAAATATTCACTGTTTTCCTCTAATAAACCTTTCATCAAATCTTGTTTTTCAAGCATCCGAAACGTATCAGCCAAACCAATATGCTTGAATGGGATATAATTCTCTTTCATCAAACTATGATAGGTCGATTCAATGTTAATCGCTGCTATGTAATAGGCAAGCAAAACAATCTCATTGGCATGGATATCATGACGGAACTTATATTCCATATCCTCTGGTTTTATGAGCTTTGATTGTAAAAGCCTTGTGATAAAGGTACCCGTTCCAGTGAAAGGGTCAAGAATAGAAACTCCACGTGACCCCAAGCTTTTTCCAAACTCATTACGCAACACATCATCAACAGAATGAATGATAAAATCCACGACCTCAACGGGGGTATAAACAATCCCAAGCCTATCCGTGGTTTTCTTAAATGCCTTGGTAAAAAAATCTTCGTAAAGCTTGATAATAAGATTTTGTCTTGCCTGTGGTTCTGTAATGCCAGAGGCACGGAACTTTACGCTGTCATAAAACTCTTGTAATTCCTTGGATTCTTCCTCAATATTTGTTTTATCAAGTTCTGTTAAGATTTTTTCCATTGCTTGCGAAATGGCATTATTTTGTACAAATTCATTGCCTTCAAACAAGGCTTCAAACACGGGACGCGTCACAAGATGTTGCGCTAACATCTCAATCGCTTCTTCTTGCTTTATCTCACTGTTTAAGTTGTTTTTTAATTCCTTATAAAACGCATCAAAGGCATGATAAGCTCCGCTTGTTTGATCAGAAAGCAGAGTTTGAAGGCGTGTGATATGGTTTTGTGCAATCTCAGCAACATTGTTCGCCCAAATGCCCCAATAATCACTCATAGTAGATTTTTTAACAATCAGTGTTTTGAGAGCATTGGGAAACTCAACAAAAAAGGGTAATCTTCCTGTTACGCTATGACTATGTTGCGGTTCATGAGCTTGTGTCCCAATACAAAGTCCGGATTTTTCTGATTTTTCGTGGAGCGGGATTTCGTCAATAACCGTGGTGACATTCTCTAATTCGGTCTTTTTAGAAACTGTAACAATGTCGATGATAGAGCTTACGTCTTGTCCTAAGACCATCTGGTTAAGGGTTTTACTAAAATTCTCATCATGGGCAAGCAAAGCATTGAGAACTTGCCAGACAACACTGTATCTCTTATTGTTTTTTAATGCCTCTTCTGGTGAAACACCAGCAGGAACACCAACCGGCAAAATGATATAGCCCATCTTTTTGCCTTTTGCACGACGCATCACACGTCCTACCGCTTGTATCACATCCACTTGGCTTTTACGCGGGTGTAAAAACATAACCGCATCAAGGGAAGGAACATCAACACCTTCTGAAAGGCAGCGTACATTGGTTAATATACGGCAGACATTCTCACCCGCATCTTCTTTCAACCAATCAAGTTTTATCGTACGGTTTTTGGCACCAGATTTTCCATTAATATGATCTACTTGACAGTTAAGAGGGGGAATATTTTTATGGTTTTCATGAAGATCACGTAAATCTTTCTTAACTTCTTCATCGTTGAATGTTCTACATATGCGTTCAGAAGTATCAATATCTCTACAAAAAGCCAAAGCCCGGTGCATGGGTCTTGTATCATCCCCAAGATCAATTTTCAGATCCATTTTGGTAAGAGCTTGATAACAACCCATGATCTTTGTTCTATCATCAAGAATAAGTTCATAATTCTCATCTGTCATCAGATGCTGGATAGATTTACTCACTTCTCCTTCATCAACACCTAAAACGATAATCTTGTAAGGCGTTAAAAGTCCATTCTTTACAGCATGGGAGAAACTATAAGAATAAAGGATTTTTCCATAGAGCTCTTCATCATCCATAGAAGCCAGAACGGCATTGATCTCATTGGCTTTCTTTTTGGCATCATCGGTAAAGATCTTGGGCGTTGCTGTCATATACAGACGTTTTTTGCTTTGAATGATGCTGTTATCGTGAACCTTGATAAAATCAGATTCATTGTCCTCTGTTCCCAATGAAGCCCCAGTGGTTCTATGGGCTTCATCACAGATGATTAGATCAAATTCGGGTAAATCATGGTTTTTTTGCGCATCCGAAATCACTTGGATCGAATGGTAGGTAGCAAAGACCACTGTCATGGCATCAGGAGAAGTCTTATTGGCTTTTTCTCCAAGCTTTTGAGAATCTGTTGTTGCTGGTAGAGCGAGATCCGAGACATCGAGTTCGGCAGCATCATCTTGGGCTTTACGACGCTTGCCAACTTGTGTATCAGAACACACCGCAAAGGAACGCAAGGGGATTGCTGTATCTGCTGTCCATTCTCTTATTGTTTGTGACATTAAAGAAAGAGAGGGGACAAGGAATAAAACACGTTTACCTTGACCAGCAAGAGTTTCTGCTATCTTCAGACTGGTAAAGGTCTTTCCCGTTCCACACGCCATAATCAGCTTGCCGCGGTCTGCTTCTTGTAAACCGTCACAAACAGCTTTAAGCGCTTCTTGTTGATGATCTAAAAGCTTTTTCGGTTCTTTTTTCTTAAGAGTAGCTTCCCCTTTGCTTTCAAAGGTTGACCAATCTATTTGACTGTTTTCCAGATCAAAAAGATTAATCCGTTGAATGCGGACTCCTTGTCCCTCACAGGTGAGATCGGCATTGTTACTCCAATTACCTTCAGTGCTATCAACCAGAATACGGCGTGTGAAGATCTTTTTTCCTGAGGCAGCAATAAAGCTATCAATATCTTCCTTCTTGATTTGATGATTTGCACTATAAAACTTACATTGAATAGCGGCATATCCTTCTTCATCACGAATTTTAGCAACCAGATCAATGCCGATATCACGCCCATCTTCTCCATGCTCTTTTGCCCATTCACAATAGGTTTGAACCTTTTCATATTCTTGGCATTGTAGAGGGTCTTGCGTCAAATAAGCAATTACAAACTTTTCAAAAGAAGTTCCTCTATCGCGCGCACTTTCTGTATGATCACGGTAGGATTGTAACAGAGAGCGTAATGTCAGTGGTTTGTTATGAGATTGAAGCATTTATAATAAAACCCCACCGCTTTATAAGCGTTGATCTATCGGTGTTAAAAAACTTTAAATAGAATCCGCTAGATCTATTTAAAGCAAATAGCAATAATAAAATAAAAAAAGACCCACAACCTGCTTAAAAAGAAATTTTATTAAAGGCTACTTATCCACAGCCTATGACATGAGGTAAGATCAGCAAAATAGTGAAATTTGCTGTTCGTTTTATGGAAAAAAGACAAATTTGATATGTGCTTTTAAGATATCAGAATGTATGTTTTGATAGGCTTTTATTGCTTGCTTTGTAAGAAAGATAAAAAGCATATACCCCCCCTATACCCCCAAAACCCCTACAAAACCTATGCTATAAGTTGAATTTACAGGTTGTAATGTTGATATAGATTGTTTTTTGAAAAGTTGATAAAAATTAACATATTGAAATATAATGACTTTTATTTTGATTTTTAAAATATATAAAGAGGGGAATAAAAAGCACCTCCAAAACCCCCAAAACCTCCAAAACCAATAGATGGGAAATGTTTTGAAGGTTTCATTTTATGAATACATAAGTTATATGTTTTATTGGAATTTAAAATTCATTCATTGAAATGTTTTATGACTTTTCACTAAGGGGTGCCATTCATAACGTATGGTAGGTCGACCGCCTTGGGAGTTATTCTCTCCAGAGATTTCACGAATATAGTTACAACGACATAAAAGCTCTAAAGCTTGCTTCACAGCTTCATTGTCTTTTAAACATTTCCAATCACGTTTATAAACATCCCGTGCAGTAAAAACATTAGGTAAATAATCACAGCGCTTGACAAGCAAGTTTGCACTTTCTGTTGCTAATGTATCATGCGCCGCATAAAGACGTTTGGCATGACTTAACAGATATTTTTCCCAATACAAGGCTCTCTCAAGAGCATTTCTATTGATTTCAAAACGACCCCCTTCGGTCAATTCAAAAATCAACGCAAGTGTTGGTATGGTTTTATCCATTTTCAAAAGATACGATTGTAAATTTGTAGAGAAATGACCACTATTTATTTTTTTCTGAAAATTTTCCCACCATACACGAAACATTTCTTGAGCTTCAGCAGAAAAGCGTATGGTTATCGGATGCTTTGGTGAGCCTAACGGTTTATCATAAAGAGAACGAAAGACCCCTTGATAGCTTTCCCATACCTTTTGATTGGGAGGTCTATCCGTCCATAACCGCTTTTTTCGTTCGTCGGGCCATACAATCATTTGAAATCGTTGCATGAAACCATCATCATTTATTCCATGGCACATGGCTTGAATAATGGGAATAATGCGTGAGGGTTGAATGCCCCCAATAATGGAAATGGTTGCATTGGGAATATGAATGGTTCCACGTTCAATACGGTCATAGGTGTATGACGTATTGCCATTAAAAGCTGTTAGATAAAAGGCACGGTCTGTTTGGTATTCCTTTCTTTCCATATTAGCTAAAAACCCAGCCAATTCATCTCGTACCATCAAGAGACCACGGGGGTTTTCTTTTAAGAGTTCCCCAAGCTTTTCGACAGTCACATCGTTGACAATAAGACGTCGTTTATCAAGAGTGTTATCATCACTTTCTTTGTGTTCAATAGATTGTGAAAGAAGGGCAAGGGCTTGTTCCTCATCTTGATCTTTGAGTGCTTTATAGGCTTGTTTTTTCTTTTCTCGTTTATCTAATTCAATAAGAATATCTTTCTTTTCTTGCTGTTCTTTCTTCTTTAACCATTCTTGATGCCATTCCTCTTGAAAGGCATAGAGAGGAGTTAAAGCGGCTTGCATGGTAGGTGTTTTGAGTGTTGAAGGTTGCCCCACAAGAGCACCCCAGAGATTAGGAACAATTTTCCAATTATTATCATGTTTTTTGGGAGCGATACGCACGCCATTTCCAATAACAGCAGCCAATCCACATAAAGCAGAGATAGCAATAAAATCGATAGAAGATTGTTGAAGATCGGCAACCTCATAAATATAGTCCATTAATGACATTGGCAACTGTAATAAGCTAAAAGGCTCGACAGGTAAGAGAGCCGTAGCAATCGGTTTTAATTGCCCCCAACCATTTTGTTGCAAGGCTTGTTCATAAGAAATGGCTTTTAAACAAGTATTTTCGTTTAAAGAGACATTATCGTTATCATTGACGGGAGTATTTTCATTATTGTTTTGTAAATTACTATCTTTCATAGTTTCCCTCTTTTAAGAAAGTAATACGTTATTAAAATCAGTTCCTTTTGGAGCTTGCATCATAAAGACCTCAAAGCCTTGGCTATAAGCACGCGCAGCGAGGTTAAAACCTGCTTTACGACCCGCATCATCACCGTCCATTGCAATGGTGAGACGGGCTTTTGTAGGGGGTAAATTCACACGCATCATGCCACTGGTTGAAAGAGAAGCCCATAAATCAACGGGCTCTGATAACAACCCAGACAGCAGAGACAGCCCCGTTTCAATGCCTTCACAAATAACCAGATGTTTGGGATTTTCTTGGCTTAAATGCACCCCACCACCCATTACAGATCCCAACATGGCTTTTGCTGGTCTTTGATCTGTTTTGCAGCCATTGGCTTGTAAAAAGGTTCTATGAATGGCGAAAGAGCCAGCGCCCTTAACAAGAGCAACCAACGCGGGCAGTGTAACCCCAGAGGGGTGCGAACATTTGTCGTAAAAGCGTAAATCAGGAGGCAAATCACATGTAATACCCCGCATACGTAAATAGGTTTCTGCTAAAGTGTTTTTAATTGGTTGGCTTTGTTGCCAAATTGCTTTTGCTCTCTCTGCTTTCTGTTTTGCTCGTTTGAGATCAGCACAAAACTGTTTTGAGAAAGAGAGCGTCTGATCATAAGCTTGTTTTCCAAGCAATCCAATTCTAATAAGCGCTTGTATGATCTCTCTAAAAGAGCAGCCAGCATAACAATAGAGTAAAAGACGCCCATCATGTCCATTGGCAAGGGATAAGCTAGGCAGCCTATCATCATGAGCAGGGCAACGGGCTGTTCCATAACGCCCATGCCAAACTCCACGTAATGCACAAGTAATTTTTTGAGCTGTTGTATGCAATGCATAAGCATCGCTTGTTGTAGCATTTGTAAAATGCATAAAATCCCTTCCTGCTACTTGCATTACAGGACAGATTCTGTTATTTCGGGATTTGCGAAAGTCGAAATACTTTGTCTGTCCTATAAGGCGAAGTTTTCTTTAGGCGGCGTCGTTGCCACGTTGGTTTTTTGCCTTTTCGATTACATCGCAAAGGTCAGATTGTAACCAGCGCGCTAAGGAACCAATCTTTAAAGGCTTTGGTACCGAGCCATCAGCGACCCGCCGCCAAAGTGTTGAAACGCTTATATTAAGTAGTTTTGCACTCTCACGTACTGTGAGGAGTGGTCCGTTTGGAATCATGGAATCCCCTTTATATTAAATGATAGAATCACTGTTTATTAACTATATATAAATAGCAATTCGTAGCAAACTTTTCCAGCAAAAAAAACAATATCTTGTGATTTTTTATCAAGAGAAGCAATAATTTGTGATTGTATTATCCGTTATGGATAAAATAAGGAAAATGGAGACATAGAGCTATCCACAACTTTTATTGTTTTGATCAGTAACATAAGAAGCCCATCTATCCATAAAAATACGACGCTGTTCTAAATAGTCTGTGCGACGATAGGCACGCTCCACTTTTCCCCCAACCGTATGACCTAGAATGGTTTCAGCGACCTCATAAGGGGCATTGGTTGTTTCTGCGAGCCAATCACGTAAACTAGAGCGAAAACCATGCGGACAGGCTTCAAGTCCTGTTTTTTTCATGTATTGTAACATGCTGTTCTGTGCAAGGGGACCACGACCGGTTGCAGAAAAAAGAAACCCATTACGAGATAAAAGGCGTGCTTGTTTAATCACTTTTAGTGCTTCTGATGATAAAGGAACGCGGAATTCTTCTGTAGCATCGCGTCGTCCTTTCATACTTTCAGCAGGAATGGTCATATATCCCCATCAATCTGATCTTTATGCATATAGCGCAAAGGACGTGTACGAACGCCTGTAAGAATAAGCAAACGCAAAGCCAGTTGTGTCATTGTTGTTGTTTTGCAGAGTGACTGATAAAGGCAGGAACATCTTTCCAATCCATTGCTGGTAAATTTTGTGCTTTATGGCGTTGTTTCCCTAAGAGAGCCCGTGCTTTTATCGTTGCTTGTAAATCAACATCCAGCCCCAAAGCAGCAGCATGTTTGAGACAAATATTAAGACGATTTATTGCTTTCTCTGCGGTTGCAGCTTTTGCATGCCAGATGGGAGCAAGAACATTGCGTATCTCTGTTTGTGTAATTTCTGAAATAGGAATACAGCCTAATTTGGGGAGAGTATAAAGTTGTAAAGGTAGAAACCAATTCCCAGCCTTGCCATCTCCTTTTAATTCAGCTTTACGACTTTCAAAAGCATCTAAGGCAATGTCTTTTAAATAATGGAGATTACTTATTGCCTCACGCTTTTGTTTGTCACGTTCTTTAATGGGATCACGCCCCTCATGCAAAACAGAACGCCATTGATTTGCTAATTCACGGGCTTTTTTTAAAGAAACATTTCGCAACGCACCCAAGCCCATTTCGCGGCGCCGACCATGAATGGTATAACGATAAAGCCATTGAGCACCACCATCTTTACGCTTATGGAGAAGCAAGCCGGCACCATCATTATATTTGCCAGCCCCCAATGTTGCGACAGCCCTTGCATTAAGACGATTCATAAGAACCATTTTTACTCCTTTCTTGTACAATTTTTACCCACACACCAGCCCCGCTTTTGACGTGCAAGCAAGTGATATTAATTGATTCAATCTGAGAGGGTTTGTGATGAGAAAATCTTACTATATTCGGAGTTATGATTCAAGTTGAAAAAGGATGATTTATTATTATAAATCAATGTGTTGCCAGACTCCGGAATACCAATGCGAGGGCGCTCGCAACCGGTGGGGACATCAAGTGAAAGCCAAAAATCTACATTTTTACGATATTTCTTTAGGCAAAAAAATTCGCTTCAGAAGAAACGTCATGGGGTTTTCTCAAAAACAATTAGGAAGTCATTTAGGCGTAACATTCCAACAAATCCAAAAGTATGAAAAAGGCTTAAATCGCGTAAGTGCAAGACGTTTACAGGAAATTGCTCATATATTAGATGTTCCCGTTTCCTTCTTTTATGCTGATGGCGCAAAAAAAGAAGAGAACCTCTATCATTGTGATGACAGAATAGCAAGCAAAGCAGAATATTTACTTTTAAAAAATTTCAGAATACTGACCCGCAAAAAACAAAGAGCAATTTTGCAGTTGATTTCTGATGAAAAAAATAACCCCTTATTTTCATAAGTTCATTGCAAAGATAATCAAAGTCCTTAATAATATTGACAAGAATTGTGACTGTCTCCCCACACTTCATGAGAATGAAAATGCTTAATCTAATCTGATTTGTAAATAATCCGAATTCTAACGAGTTTAACTTAGAAATAGTGCATTGATTTATAATGATAATCTAACGTTATTGATATTGAATAAGTGTTCCGAATATCGTAAAATTCTTTCATTTCAAACGTGTTCTATATTGAATCAATCAAAATCACTGTTGGCACATTACAAGCAAAGTTGGCGTGTGAGTAAAAACGTACAAAAAGGCATACCTCTTATTGAATCGTCTCACAAACCAAGAGCTGTAACGACATTGTGTGCTGAAAAAATGGATGATGGTGCTAACTTGCTCTTTTATTAAACGTAAATATGGGAGTGTTCAACGGCTGACTTTCCACTCATATAAGTCACTTAAAAAAGGCTTGCCAAACAAGCCTAAGAATATTCCCACACACTAAAAAACACTTAAATATATCGAGAAAGCTTAAAGATCATATACCATCATACTCCAAATAATGATATTTTATAGCATAACAGGATTAAAGTAAAAATAAGAAATATAAATTAAAAATAGACACGAAAAACTATATGTATAACTTTCATAAGAATTTATCTATATATGGATACTTAAGTTTATCCTGTTGTGCCATAAATTCTATCATTTAAGGTATGAGGATATGAAGCACGCATACCTCCTTGAAACATTCAAATGTTTTTTAGATGCCCAATATCTTTTTAAATATTTTTAGGCCTGCTTGTTGAGCCTTTAGTTTAAGTGAAAAATGAGAAGCCGCTAGAATCTAGCTGTTTACAGACTGTAATAGAAAGCTTCGCTTTTAAAGGCATAGGGAGAAAATCAAATAATTCAACAATTAACAGATAAAGTATAAAAAGATTCCACCAACGCGATACGTAATACCATCTTTAAAAAATTCAAAAGTGTGAAGGTACACATTGACAGAAGATAAGGAATTCACTTAATTAAAGTGTTTTCTAAAGAGATAATAGCTTAGCGTAAAATATTCAATTTTTTCAATTCTGAAAGATTAAAAGAGACGTATTATTTGAAATAAAACAATTTATTGTGCTAATGATGATGATTGGTGTGCACAAAATTGAGTTGTTGAAAATCAAAAATATAATTTAATGATGTTCCTTGACCAACTCACTCTCTCCTGAGTATAGCACGGGGAATAAACGTGGAGAGACATGAGGAGTATATAGAAAATGAGTTATAAAGTTGCAATTGTCGGCGCAACCGGAAATGTTGGTCGTGAAATGCTTACAATTTTAGAAGAACGTGGTTTTCCTGCACATGAAATCGTCCCTCTAGCATCACGACGCTCATTAGGACAAGAAGTTTCTTATGGAGATAAAACTTTAAAAGTAAAAGCACTGGATACTTACGATTTTTCTGACACAGATTTTTGTCTTATGTCTGCGGGAGGGAGCATTTCCAAAGAATACGCCCCTAAAATTGCTGCTGCCGGCTGTGTCGTCATCGATAATTCCTCCACGTGGCGCTATGATGCCAATGTTCCGTTGATAGTCCCTGAAGTCAATGGCGAAGCTATAAATGCCTTTTCTAAGCGTAATATTATAGCAAATCCTAATTGTTCAACAATTCAACTGGTCTTAGCTTTAAAACCTCTCCATGATGCTGCAATCATTAAACGTGTTGTTGTCTCTACATATCAGTCTGTTTCTGGAGCTGGTAAAGAAGGAATGGACGAACTTTTCGAACAATCACGTGCAGTTTTTGTTGCAGACCCAATTACATCAAAAAAATTCACTAAACGCATTGCCTTTAATGTCATTCCTCATATCGATGTTTTCATGGAAGATGGTTATACAAAAGAAGAATGGAAAATGACGGTTGAGACGAAGAAAATTCTCGATCCGAAAATTAAATTAACAGCCACTGCTGTTCGGGTCCCTGTCTTTATCGGTCATGCCGAAGCCGTCCATGTTGAATTTGAAAAACCACTAAGCGCATCTGAAGCACAAGCGCTCCTCCGCGATGCACCAGGCTGTCAGCTTATCGATAAACACGAAGATGGTGGTTATACCACACCTTATGAAGGTACCGGAGAAGATGATACCTTTATTAGCCGTGTTCGTGAAGATATCACCGTTGAAAATGGTTTAGCTTTCTGGGTTGTCGCCGATAATTTAAGAAAAGGAGCAGCATTGAATGCCGTTCAAATTGCTGAATTGCTCATTTCTCGTAATTTGATAAAGCCTAAGTCGATAAATTAATCATCTCCCTGTCCGACAGGACAAGGAACCTTATACAAAGCCGGTCTGTTAAAAAGTCCGGCTTTTTTAACAGCTTCCCTCTAACACCATCTTAAAAGGTTATTATTTCAAAGCATTGGCAAATTCCACTCTGAATATTCTCAGCTCTCTCTGCCTTAAAGAATGAAGCTCTCTCCCTGCACCGATCTGAACACAATCGCGCTTTTTAAGGAGCTTGCACTAATATCCACCTTAATGCCGCTTTACGAAACAGCAAGATCAGCAGCGGAAAGCATTTTTTGCTTCATGCTGCTGATCCTTTTTGTCATTCCGGTTGTAAAATTAACTTTACCCTTATCGAGCAGGATAGGTCACGACACGGTAACGCGTTTCATTACGTTCAAAATTTTTGTAATTGACATTATCAGGAAAGGAGGGATTATAAGCACTCACGTGCTTTACAGAAACGCCTTGTGCTTTTTGCGACGGATTTAAAATTGTTCGTTCATCCCTTTTTTTAACACCTGTAGAATCGATAATCATATCTGTTCTGTATAGTTTTTGCATATTTTTCCGTGTTTTTTGAATCGCCGGAAGAGCTTTAAAGTCGGAAACAGCCTGTTTTACTTTTTCTTTTGGCGATTTTACCATGGATTTTGATTTTGCTGGCATCTTTTTAAAAGCAATGGTAGGAACATTGTTAACATTGACGTAACGTGCAGATGCCCAACCAACTTTTCCATGATAACCAAGAGAACACCAAGTTTTATTGGATAGGCAGCCATAAATTTGCACTTTTGCTCCCATTGGAACCATTGCGATAACTTTATAAGCTGTCGCAGGGCCTGTGCGTAAAGATACCTGACCTGATGCAACACGAGCAACTGTTCCTGTAATGGTTCCAGCTTGTGCGTGAAAAGCAGTCACAGCCACCCCTGACGCTCCTAAAGCCCATAAAGTCATCATTGTTGATAAAAATTTCTTTCTTAACATTATTTTTCTTCCTCTCTTAAAACGTATGAAGGGCAAAAATTCGCCTTTGCAAAAATTTGCCGCGTTTAAATCCAATGATCAGCAACCTTTATTCCCCCCAATCCCCCACAACATTGCAACAAAATTTCTCTTTATCGCCTACACGAACACGGCCTTTTGATCTTGATTGCGCAGTATGTTCTTCATGAATTTACGGCTAAAGCATCATCTGATTGTCCGGTTCTTCAACCAATTGTCCCTTACAGAAGTTTTTAAAGGGGCATTGGTTCCCTCAACAAATGATTGCAATAAAAGAATTAATTATTTGAATTTCAGAGAATTTCTATGAACAAATGATGATCAGCCCCCAAAACAAATAAAATAGAAGGAAAAATAATACTCTTTTAAAAATAAAAGTGATTGAATATTCTCTAAAGCTTGTATAACTTTAAATCTGCCTAAAAAATACAGAGTATATTGAAACTTCCCTCAAAAAAATTCTCGAAAAAGAAAGTTAAAAGCATATGACATTAAAAATTTTTTCTCGTAGTCGGATTATAGGATTATTCCTCTCTCTCTTTGCACTTTTTTTGTCTACTGCTTTTTCCATGGCCGCAGATAAATCAAAAATCAAACTTGGTATTATGGAAGGGCGGGATGCTATTATTTGGAAAACTGCTGCTGAACAGGCTAAAAAAGCCGGTTTAGATATTGAACTCGTTTATTTTTCTGATTACGCTTTGCCTAATGATGCTGTTAACGCAGGAGAGATCGATGCGAATGCTTTTCAGCACGCCCCTTATCTTAATGAACAAATGAAACAACGTGGCTATAAACTTTCAATTGTCGGCTATACATTTATTGCTCCAATCGGTGTTTACTCACACAAAATAAAAGACTTAAAAGATCTTCGTGATGGTGCACATGTTGGTATTCCGAACGACCCATCTAATGGTGGAAGAGCCTTACTTCTTCTTAATTCTTTAGGTCTCATTAAGTTAAAAGATCCTCATAATATTCTTGCATCTCCACTTGATATTATCGAAAATCCTAAAAACCTGCAAATTCGTGAACTCGATGCCGGTATGTTAGGACGAGCTATTGACGATTTTGACCTTGCAATTATAAACACAAACTGGGCTATTGTTTCCGGATTAAACTTCGAAAAAGATGTAGTCGCATGGGAGAGCGCAAAAAATAATCCTTATGATAATATCATCGTTGTACGCACGAGCGAAAAAGATGAACCATGGGTTAAAAAATTAGTTGCCGCTTACAACAACGATCTTATCCGTGCAAAAATCAAAGAGATTTTTGGCAATACCGCCCAAACATCTTGGTAATTGTGCCAAATATCCGAGTAATTGTGAATGGAAAAACCTACTCTTATCTCCTTAAAAAACATCAGCCGTTGTTTTAACAAAACGGCTGGTGTTCCGGTGATTAATAATCTCTCTTTAAATATCCATGCTGGTGAAATCCTTGGCATTATTGGGCGCAGTGGAGCAGGAAAATCAACACTTATTCGCTGTTTAAATGGGTTAGAGAAGATTGATGCAGGATCCATTTTTTTTGAAGATGTTGATATTTCTAATCTATCAGAGATAGAATGGGCGCCTTACCGTCAACGAATTGGGATGATTTTTCAACATTTCAATCTTCTCTCATCGCAGAATATTCTTGATAACATTGCATTGCCACTTAAATTAAGTGGTGTAAGTAAGAAACAACGCCACAAACGTGCCCTTGAACTGATTGAATTGGTTGGGTTATCTGGGAAAGAATATTGCTATCCGGCACAATTGTCCGGGGGACAAAAACAACGCGTTGGCATTGCTCGTGCGCTCGCTGCTAATCCTAAAATATTGTTATCAGATGAAGCCACCTCTGCTCTTGACCCTGAAACAACACAATCTATTCTAGAGCTCCTTGCTGATATTAATAAACACCTCAATCTCACGATTGTGCTCATCACCCATGAAATGGAAGTTGTGCGCACCATAGCGCATCGCGTTGTTGTTCTTAATCAGGGAAACATTGTAGAAGAAGGACGTGTGAAAGACATCTTTACATCACCGCAAGACGATACAACCATAGCCATGCTCAAGCTTGTAACCCCGCAACTTCCTGAAAAATTTGCGAAAAATCTCAAACCAATCGGACGAGAAGCTGTCATTGAAATTAATATTGCCGGTGAAATTGCCCAGCAGCCTTTTCTTCATCTTCTAGAAAATGAGAGTGGTTTAAAAGCACGTATTTTGCATGGTGGCATTGATACAGTTCAAGATGAAACCATCGGGAGACTCTTCTTGGCTCTTCCTGGAGAAGATAAAGAAGCTTTAGAAAAAGCTGTTCAATGGTTAACGAAAAAAGGACGATATTGTGAGGTCTTAGGCTATGTTTAATGTTCTGTCTCATGAACTTCCCCAAGCTGTTATTGATACAATATTGATGACACTTAGTGCTTCTGTTATGGCATTTATTATAGGGCTTCCCCTTGGTCTTCTTCTTCACACAACAGCACGCGGAGGGATTTTTTCCTCATCTCTCATCAATCGCCCTTTAAGCATGATCATTGACAGTATTCGTGCCATTCCCTTTATCATTCTTGCATTTTATCTTCTTCCCGTTACACGTATCGTTGTAGGAAGAGGGATAGGAATGCCTGCTGTAATTTTTATACTGACCATTTCAGCTATCCCTTTTTATGCACGCATGGCGGAACTCTCTTTTAAAACCGTTGAAAACGGTCTCATTGAAGCGATCCGCTCGATGGGTGCAAGTCGTCTTCAAATTATCAGACATGTTCTTATTCCTGAAGCTCTCCCTAGCCTGATTACAGGTTTTACAGTCATGGTCATTTCTCTTATAGGAGCCACCTCACTTGCTGGATATCTTGGTGGAGGCGGTTTAGGGGATATGGCAATCCGCTATGGCTACCAACGCTACAATACCTTCATCATGACCATCGTCATCATCCTTTTGATCGTGCTTAATATTACAACCCAATGGACTTCTGATAAAATCGTACAAAAACTTGATAAAACAAAACATTAAAAGACTTAGAATTTCACATGCCAATACCATCATCCCCTTTGCCACTTTCCAAGTGCACCAACCCTTGCCTATCGAAAACACTCATAAGAGATTAGAAACTTTTTTCTTAAACAGTTTTTATCTCTCCCCATCCGTTTGTAACATGAAAGAAAATAGTTTTAATGGCTTTAATATAAAAGAATATAAAAGGGGATAAAATAAGAGATCTCACAGTATGTGAGACTCTCTTTAAATTAAGACATTGACCACAACCTCTCCAAACCGTAGATAACACATTGAATTTATAATGATAATATGGCGTTATTCATATTGAACGAGAACTCTGAATACCGTAAGATCCTCTCATTCCCAATTTGTTCCATATAGAATCAACCAAAACCTCTCGCTTACACGTTACAAGCGGGAAGAGCCGTGTGAGTAAAACTATACAAGAAAGAAAGGCATGCCTCTTATGAATTATCTCAAGCGCCAAGACCTGTCTTAACATTGGCGGCTTATAATATGATGGTGCCAGCTTTCTTCTTCACAAGCATAAAGATAGGGGTGCTCAATGGCTTTATCGTTATACTATTCACAGGCGCCATTGCGAAATGGGCGTAACGAACGTTGAGAGATGTTGCTTTAAAATAAACCCGTGAATTGGCAACGCAAGTATATTCCATTTGAAGCGTTCTGTTTTACGTGATGGGTATGATCCCATTAAAGAACGCTATAAACAAAAGCGTGAAGCAATGCACTATCTTCATTAGGAAACTCCTCTTCAAAACGATCTAGGAAAGATAGCAACCTGCTATGGCTATCAACGCTATGATAGCTCCACCATATCTATTATCCTATAGATTATTCTCAATATCATCATTGAAGAAACTTCTAATAGAATTGTATAAAAATTTTATAAAATAAAGCACTCAAATAATCTAGATATTGGAAGGTTTTTCTTCCACAACAGCAACAATAAGCCATTGAGCTGTAAGAGCTGGTTTTTTTAACTTTTCAATTTCCACCGTAACCCCATAATGGAAAACCACTCGACCAGAAGGACGAATTTCTGCGTCGTCTAACACAAAACGCGCACGTATCCGTACCCCTGTTTTCACAGGACTCATGAAGCGTACTTTATCGAAACCATAATTAATCCCCATTGTGCTCCCTTCTAACTCTGGAAGAGCTTCATAAGCGAGCGTAGACAAAAGCGATAATGTTAAAAAACCATGAGCAATCGTGCCGCCAAAAGGTGTCTTTTTAGCCTTTTCCTCATCAACGTGTATCCATTGATGATCATCTGTAGCACATGCAAACTGATTAATCATATCCTGTGTAACAAGACGCCACTCCGATAATCCCACTTCTTTCCCAATAAAACTGGTGACATCTTGTACTGTTATTTTTTGCTGCATAACGCTATTCCTATTTTATTTGATAAAAGAAACCACCCCTCTTGCTTTTATAAAATCCATTGATTAGAGCATCAAGAATAAAAGATTAATTGTCTTAAAAACAAATGCACCTTATGAATGAGAAAAGTTCTTTAGCAGAGTAGTTTTCAAATAGGAAAAAAGAATGGCAAGCAATGTGAACCTAACAGGTTTAGCGCATGATTTGAAACAACGTGCAGAAAACCATCCCCCTATCCGTATTGGACTGATTGGTTGTGGTGAAATGGGCACAGATTTATTATCAAGTATTGCGCATATGGATGGTATAACAGTCGCTGCTGTAGCCACGAGGACACCGTCACGTATTTTTGATGCCGCTACACTAGCCTATGGCGAAGATGGACATGTCTGTGAAGTTGAAAATACTTATGCTCTCACCCAAAGCATTGAAAAGGGTTTGATTGCAGCAACAGATGATATTAACCTTGTTTTGCGCCATGAACAAATTGATATTATCGTTGATGCAACAGGCTATCCCGAAGCAGGAGCAGAGATTGGTATCAAAGCGCTTGAGAATAACAAACATCTTGTCATGATGAATGTTGAAGCAGATGTTACAATTGGCGCTTATCTCAAACATGAAGCAGAAAAACGAGGGCTCATTTATACACTTGGTGCCGGCGATGAACCTACTTCTTGTATGGAACTCATAGAATTTGTTTCAGCCCTTGGACATAAGATTGTTGCAGCGGGTAAAGGAAAAAATAATCCTCTGCGCTTTGATGCTACACCTGACGCTTACGAAGAAGAAGCATTCCGGCGTAATATGAATGTGCGCATGTTGGTTGAATTTATTGATGGTTCCAAAACGATGGTTGAAATGGCAGCCATTGCCAATGCCACCGGACTTCTCCCCGATTGCCCAGGAATGCATGGACCACGAGCAGCGCTACAAGATTTAAACAAAGTGCTTATTCCAAAACAAGATGGGGGCATTTTACAACAATATGGTGTTGTAGATTATTCAATAGGTCCAGGTGTTTCACCTGGTGTCTTTGTCATTGCCGAAATAGCACACCCGCGTTTACGCGAACGTATGGAAGATTTAAAAATTGGTCAGGGGCCTTACTTCACCTTTCATCGCCCCTATCATTTAACAGCAATGGAAGTTCCCCTCACCTGCGCACGTATTATGCTTTATGGCAAAAAAGATATGGTTCCTCTTAGCCATCCCGTAGTAGAAGTCTGTGCTGTTGCTAAAAAAGATTTACATCCAGGTGATCAGCTAGACTTTATCGGTCTTTATACTTATCGTGCTTGGATAATGAACATTGCAGAAGCACGCGCTCACCACGTCATTCCTTGTGGTCTTTTGGAAAAAGCAACAGTAACCGCTGAAATTAAAAAAAATGAACTCATTACAGTGCATAATACTGCTATTCGTGAAGATCAATGGATTGCACGTCTTCGTGCTAAACAAGACCTTTTACTTCATTGCCCTTCTTCCGCTAAGCTATAAGTACTCCTGAATTACCTTACTTAACAGCATCTTTCCCTTACACAACAGAACAACCCAGAATACACTTGTATCAAAAATTCAGGCTTCTGTTTTAATAAAAGCATTTTCCAACGACGCACATCCCCACTTCCCTCTCACAATATGTCCCGTAAATGCGACAGTATAAACCACCCCATGAGATGGCATAAGATTCATTGTGTATCACTATCTTTACTCTATGAAGATACAAACCAGCACCATCATTTATTTTCCAATACTACAACAGTCCTTGAACCTTAGAGATAATTAATGAGAAGAATTTTTAGTCTTTTTTTTAATAATTTTATCCATACACGAACGCAACTTGTTATACGTAAAAAATACTTCTGATGGATTTAACATAAACAAATTTAAAATGATAAATAATAATTTCTCATTTTTCTTATTGCATGAGAGCCATGGATATAGGGATATTTTTTATTTTATCCCCTTATGAAAGATAAAAAAATTTAAAAAGGATAAAATATACCTTTGACGAATAATCTTCATATGAGAAAAGGTAGACAATATTAAAAGACTGATAAAGATAGTAAGTATACTAGCCTTATTACTAGAAAATAATCATAAACTGTAAAAAAAAAATCAGGTTACGCTAATTTGTAAAAAACAACATAAATGTAGGATCTTGAACTTTAATAATGTTAATAAAAGCTACATTTAGTATTAAGATTAGTGATTTTATTATCTAGTATAGTATAAATAATAAAATATTTATTTTTTAAAAATAATGAAGTGAACAAAAAAATCCTCGACTCTGTCGATGAGCTTCCTACTAAAGTGTACTAAATATTGCAAAAAGAGTTACAACAGTACCTAATACATCCCCAATACATAAAGAAGCAAGAAGTGATAAAATACTTATTCCCCCCCAAAAGGCTGAACCTGAAAAGGCAGCAGCTTTTTCAGGTTTCCCTAACGCAATAACATCTTGTTCCTCAACGCCTTGAATAACAACTCTATCCACAGCTTTAATAGCTACATTTTTTTCTAGTGTAGGAATAGTAATTGCCATTCTCTCTTGAACTTTATTTTTTACAAAACTTGCATTTCCCTCTATAGTTTGTATAAAAAAAAGAATAAATAGTGTAAAAGTAAATGAACATACACGATTTTTAAATATTTTAAACATAGCTTTCTTTGCTCCTCTTTTTCTTCACTGAAAAAATGAAAGAATATTCACATATATAAAAACCAAAAATTATATTTAATCATTTATATAATTGCACATAATAAAATATTATATGTAATTTTGTTATTATAATATAACACATTATGTATTACATGTAAAGATAAAAAACAATAAATGATAAAAATAATTTATTCCTTTTACGCCATAATAACTCAAGATACCAACAGTAATATTTTGTAATTTTTATTGCTATAATTAAAAATAATAATAATTTATTAAATTTCTTATTATAAGAAATATTACGAAACAAATTCATTTAAAAAATTATATAATAGAGCTTTTATAAATAATTTAAAATGTAATTAATTTTAAAGAACTATAAAATTTAAAACTGCCAATATAATGATATATGATTGTCTATTATTTCAATAAATATAAAAATGAAATTGGTATCAAATAAAAACTTGATCTAAAACAAATCTATCCTAATAAAACAAATTTAAATAGTGTACTATTTTTCTATAAAACAGGTATAAAGTGTAAAAAAACAATTAAGATCTCTATCTTCAAATGGAAGAGACGTTAATAAAATGATTCTCAACTTTTACTGATATATAAAAAGAAAAAATACTGCATAGCATCTTAAAAAAGGTAATTCAGCCCCCTTTATCCCATACAGCATAAAGAACACAAAATATTGACTTTCAAACCTAATAAAACAAACGCATAAAATAAGTAAATCTATCAGATTTACAAAAAAATTATAAGCAATACTAGAACACCAACAAACTACCTAAAACCAGATAAAAAGAGAGTCATGAAAAATGAGATGATCCCCAAAATACTGAAAAAACTTTCTTGCTTAATTTTCATAAAAGTTATTCCATATTTTTCGTCAATATTGTAGAGCGCAGCCTTATTTATATTTACTCTGTATTAGTAAAAAATAATTCTCTTTGAAATAAATTTTTGGCGATATTCACATAACTGTCTGCTATTTGTGAAAAATGAATAATAATAAAGAATTAATCAAATGCTTGAAAGAAAAGGAGTAGAGAAACTTACTAAAAAATTGCATTTTTAAAATACCAACTTAAGTAGCGCATTGAAAAAATAACGCCATGAAAACTGATATTGAATGATAAATTCATCAACCGATCACTTTAATCGCAAAATATTAATCTATAATAATAATTTATTGTTTTGCATGTTGAATGAGAAAGCTGACGATTATAAAACTCTCTTAATTTTAACTCTGTTTATATTGAATCAATCAAAATTCTTCACTTGCAAATCACAAACGAGATCGGTGTGTGTGTGTAAACACACTTGAAGAAAGGAAAATATCACTTATGAGGTATTTTAACTAACAAGCGCTGTTAACACAGTATTGAAAACTAGCAAAGTGAATGATGGTGCCCATTTTTACTTTAAAAGTGTAAATATGGTGGAAAACAATAGATTTTATATTATAAAACTTTACCGTTATACTATTCACGGGCGCCGTTGCAAAATAGGCTTGGATACCTTGAGAAATGTTTCTTTAAAACAAAAGCGTCAATGTGCAACACAATGGCGTTCTGTTTATTATGTATCCAACGGTGTTTCTTGTATCCAACGGTGTTTCTTACTGAATCATCTTATAAACTGCTCTATGAGATTACAAATTCATCTTAGTGAATTCTTCCCTTTATATTTATTTTTTCTCATGAACACTAAAATCTGTTAAGACACTATCCAAAGTAAAATCAATCAACAAATATTTCCATTCTTTTGTAATATACAGATAATTGAATATAGTTCCTGATTGCAACAAAAGTCTGTAATATTGCAATAGTAGAAATACTTTGATCATCCTCTCTCAATAATAAAAGAATAATATGTAATTTACAGAAAAAATTATATATTTAATATATACTTATTAAAAGTGAGAATATAAATCAGAAATACTTATAAAAGACAACTATCTTGAGAAAGATTGCCTAATATTACAGAAAAATTGCGGTGGCTTTGCTCAATAAAAGCTTCTCTATTTTTAACAAAGCTCTCATTTTTATGCATCCATATGTGATGTAAAAAGATGCCTATTTGCGTTTCTCTTATAGATAGATTAAATAGTGACAGCACCTTTGATCACTTTGTCTCTTTTGACTTCTCTTTTGGGCATTAATTTATGGTATCTAACCCACCTTTTCTCGCTCTTTTACCTTTGGGTGCACATGAATATCACGGAGAGCACCTTCCTTTCGAAACCGACTGGATTATTGCTGAAGCTTTTGCAAAAGCCCTCACTTTACAAACAAAAGAGCAGTTTCATATCGCACTTTTACCGGTTGAAAAGATTGGCTATTCTATAGAACATATGGATGTTACAGGTACACAAACCCTTACCTTTTCTGATGCGATTAAGCGATGGATAAAGATTGGTGAAAACTGTTATCACAAAGGGATCAACCGTCTTCTTCTTCTCAATGCTCACGGAGGAAATTCACCTTTAATGAGCATTGTTATCACCGAATTACGAAGGCGCCTTTCCATGCTCGCTGTAGCAACAAGCTGGAGCCGTTTTGGTTTACCACAAGGTCTCATGGAGCCATCTCAACAACATCTTGATATCCATGGAGGCTTTATCGAAACCTCTCTCATGCTCTATTTAGCACCAGAAAAAGTCCATATGGAAAAGGCAGAAAATTTTCATAATAAACAAGCGGATATGATTGCCAATTATCGGTATTTACGTGCTTATGGTCCTCATGCCTTTGGTTGGACAATGAAAGATCTAAATACGCAAGGTGCGGCAGGAAATGCAAGCAAAGCAACACCACAAGCCGGTGAAGCAATCTTTTCTCATGTTCTGTCTCAGCTTCGTGATTTACTTGATGATATCAATCGATTTAACATAAACACATGGCAATAAAGAACAATAAAAGGTCTCTCCATGGAAACGATACACCCCAAAAAACTTCCCGTTACGGTTCTCACAGGCTATCTTGGTGCTGGAAAAACCACCCTTCTCAACCGCATTCTCAGTGAAAATCATGGCAAACGTTATGCCGTCATTGTCAATGAATTTGGTGAAATTGGTATTGATAATGACCTGATCATTGAATCAGACGAAGAAATTTATGAAATGAATAATGGCTGTGTTTGCTGCACCGTACGTGGTGATCTCATTCGCATTCTAGAAAGTCTGATGCAACGTTCTCATCGATTTGATGCGATCATTATAGAAACGACAGGGCTTGCTGATCCCGTTCCCGTAGCACAGACCTTTTTCATGGATGATACTATCCATGAAAAAACAGCTCTCGACAGTGTCATAGCGGTCGTTGATGCAAAGCATTTTCCCTCTCAATTAAAAACAAGTCGTGAAGCTGAAGACCAAATTGCCTTCGCGGATATTATTCTTTTAAATAAGATTGATCTTGTCACCCAACAAGAACGCAGCCATGCTGAATCCCTTATTCTGGCCATTAATCCCAGAGCCATAATTTACGCAACAGAGCGCGTTAACATCCCTGTTGATAAACTCCTCGATCGTAGTTCCTTTGATCTCCAACGCACTTTAGATAATGATCCCCATTTTCTTGACCATCATCACGCAGATCATGTATGTGGTCCCGATTGTAATCATGATCATGACCATCATCACGCATCCACCATTCATGATATTACCATCACTTCTGTAAGTTTAAAAACAGATGCTCTGCAACCAGAAAAGTTTTTCCCTTGGATCCAGCAGGTTACACAGCAACAAGGACCTGATATCTTGCGTCTTAAAGGCATTATCGCCTTTCAAGGAGACGATGATCGTTACGTCATTCAAGGGATACATATGCTTCTTGAAGGACAACATCAACGCCCATGGCGTGAAGATGAAAAACGAGAAAGCCGCCTTGTCTTTATAGGACGCTCTCTTGATGCTGAAAAATTAAAAACTGGTTTTGAAAATTGCGCATAAGTGAGTGATAATGCCAAACATTACCCATTATGATCTCAAAAGTTACTGCCTTTCCTGCGGTTTTATAGGCAATAAACCAGCCTTTGTTTCCGTAGAAGGTCTCATTGTTTTTTTTAATCCAACCCCACAAATCGTTGAAGTGCACCAAGGAATAATTTCAAGCCATTTTTCCCATGACAATACCGCGATCATCACCGGTGGAGAAGATGGAAAAGTCTGTCAAACAACCGCAGCAGATCACACGGAAGTGTTAAGCCAAAAAGAACGCAAATGGATAAACAACGTTGCTTTTGGTCCACAAAAAGCTTTTGCTTTTTCCTCCTCACGCCTCGCATTTGCGCATATTGGAAAAGAACGACAAAAGCTCACACATGAACGCAGTGTAGAAGGCCTTGCTTTTGCCCCAAAAGGTTTGCGACTTGCCGTTGCCCATTACAATGGAGTCACTCTTCATTGGTTATCAACGCAAATATCTCCCACCACATTGGTATGGAAAGGAGCTCATTGTGGTGTCACCTTTTCACCAGACAACCGCTATGTCATTTCCACCATGCAAGAAAACGCCTTACACGGCTGGCGTCTCACTGATAATCAGCACCTCCGCATGAGTGGCTATCCAAGCAAAGTCAAAAGCTGGTCTTGGAGCGCAAAAGGAAAATGGCTAGCAACATCAGGTGCCTCTGCCGCAATTGTTTGGCCCTTTCATACAAAAGATGGCCCCATGGGAAAAACACCTCTAGAACTAGGCACACGATCAAATGCACTTGTTAGCACCGTTTCATGCCACCCAAACAAAGAAATTGTAGCAATAGGCTTCAATGATGGAATGATTTTAGCGGCACAATTCCATGATGGAAAAGAAGTCCTTCTAAAAGGTTATGGGAAAAGTGCTATCTCAGCACTTAATTGGGATCAAGCAGGGCAAAACCTCTCCTTCGGTAGCGAAAATGGTGAATGTGGTATAATCAAGATCACTGATTAAATTAAGCACCCAAAAGCGCAATCATCGCCGATAAAGAATGCCCACACAATCCTCCAGAAATCTTATCCCCTTGCATCTCCAGAGCTCTCAGAAATCCTATCTCCCTAATCTCCCCCAAAAATCTCCTAAAATCTTCGTAATCATTAAATCTTCCCTCTTCCTTTCCTCCCCCCTTTAGACAAGAAAATACCTTAAACATGTTTTTTGACCTTTTAACATTGCTACCCCCATACAAGAATAAAAACATCACTCTCAAGACCGCCCCCCATCTCCCTATAAACATCTATATAGGCTACATACTTCCACAAAAGCATTTTTCTTAAAAATTCGGCAAAAAATAGCTGATATCATCATTGAAACAACGATTTATTCTTACGATCAGAAGAAGGTAATTCAACACTATTTTCCTAAATAAAAAATTTTTTGATTTCCCCCTCCAAAGAGCAAAGTTTCCTACGAGCAGCCTTCCACACTTTAGTTTCTTGCCTAGAAAATTCTATCTAATAATCATTTCATGGAACTTCTATTACCGCCCTCTGTTCCGGTATCTCCTTCATCTCCGGATTCTGTTCCTTCTGCTTCTTTCCCATGTTAAACCAAAGCCTTCTGGGTCTTCTGACCCTTTGGATTCCTCGTCTAATCTCCAAATTAGAGCGGTTGTTCCACAGGTTCCAACTTATCTTCTTTTGCCAAATGCCTTATTTCATGCTGGTTTAGTGGATATGACCACGCAAAATAAGACGTTAGAGACAATGCGGAATGCTTTTCATTCCTTTGGGAAAGATGATAAAAAGACAGCCTTTTTTCTGCGTGCTTATGGGGGGAGCCATCACTATGCTTCCAATTTATCTGCTTTTGAATATGGTTATGGTGCTGAGCTCGATTATAATGCATTTCAAGCAGGTGTTTTGTTAAACGAGATTGAGAGTTTATATGGTCGTACATTCTTTGGAGTTTTGGGGAACTATGGAAATCTTTCTCTACACCCTCAGGATGTTGAACAAAGCAAAAAAAGCGCATTTAATAAATGGTCTGTTGGGGCTTATGGAAGTTTGCAGCATGATACCGGTTTTTATATGGATGGGGTGTTATCGTATGGCCTTTTTAAGGGTGATGTTTTGACACGAGCACGGGGTAAAAGCTATTGCCAAGGGTAAACAGTTTAGCGGTTCTTTAACGAGTGGCAGAACGTTTGCAACAGGGTATAAAGGTGTTGTTTTTGCTCCGCAGATTCAGGTTGTTTATCAGCATCTTCAGTTTAATAAGACGCGTGATATTGATTTAGGAAAATTTCATGCAATAATTCAGAATGCTCATTCATCATTTTAGATATTGAATAAAAACTAAATATTATAAATTTCTTTCATTTCAAACCTGTTTATATTTAATCAATTAACCCCTTGTCCATCACAAACGAAGCTGGCATGCAAAGAAGGACTTTTGAAAAAAGGTAAATTACTTCTTATGAACATTCTCGAGTGCTAAAATCTGCGCAAATATTGAATGCTGAAAAAAGAATGGTGATATCCGCGCATGACCGCAATGAAAATAATATCCTGTATCTTATCGAAATTTCTCTGCCACCTATCACTTACAAAACAACAACCATAACAACACGATAAAGCATACTTTACTTTTATTATAATTTGACCTCAAACTCCCTCTTTTTGTTCTAAAAATAAGTATCTATCCAAAATTCTTAAGTAAACATCCTAAAAAAGAAACAAATAATATGCGTATTAAATGATATAAACGTGAATAAAGTTCTAAAACAAAATTCAAAACAATGCATAAAACTCATAAAGACTAAACTTATGATCTATAAAAATGAATAAAGAAATGGACAAAAACAACCACCTATATCGTCTCTTTTGAAAGATTATGCCGAAAGCATTCAGCATTCAAACTTTTCATATTCACAATGAAATCTGTCCTCATATTTTAACATCAAAAATTTTAGAAAAATTTCTCATCGCATAAAAGAAAACATCTATTGTAATCTTTTATATCAAAAAATAACCATATTGATGAAGCAAAATAAATTTTAATACATTAAAAGGCCGAAAATCTTCTGCCTTTTAACTAAAAATACATATTGCAGCTCATCAAAAGAGGTGGCGCAATCCAGCAGAGAAACTCGTTCCAGAAAAACCAATTTTCTTAAATCTATGCTGATAAGTGACATCTCC
>NZ_JBHIPD010000018.1:0-28180 GCF_042195865.1 Bartonella sp. AP36NXGY
CAATCGAGCAAGATGCCGACATTGTTCTGTTCGTTTATCGTGAAGAATATTATCTCAAAAATGAAGAACCCAAAGAAGGCACTGCTGAGTATAGCAAATGGCAAGAGGCAATGGAGCAAGCCAAGGGTAAAGCTGAGGTTATTATAGCAAAACAACGCCATGGTCCGACAGGAATCGTTCCCCTTGCTTTTCAATCCGACTTTACATGCTTTAGTGATTTGGAAAAATAGGAGCAGAAAAATGCGTTAAAGAGAGCTTTAAATACCCTTTGAAAGGCATTTGAAGACCCTTTGAGAACCCCTTAAAAACTCTTTGAGAAAAAATAAATTGGTACAAAACCTAGTGGCAAAATATACAAAACCCGCTGGCAAGCTACATACAGTCAAAATATACAAAACCCGCTGGCAAGCTACACCGATGACAAGCTACACTGGCTGGGGAACTTGGATTCGAACCAAGATTGACGGAGTCAGAGTCCGCTGTTCTACCATTAAACTATTCCCCAATAAGCCAATTTTACCATCTCTAGCAGATTCTATAGTGTAGGCAAGAGCAAAAAATCTTTAGATTATCAATAATAAAGAGCGATAGGATATCATTACAATCCCAGTAGTGGCGGCCTCGATATTTTAGCATATAGCAATAAGTGAGTAAAAACATATAAATAGAGCACACCGCGAATGGAAGCATCACAAACTCTTGTTGAAATATTCTCTAATAGGTATATCATGTTAGGCAGTTGCTACTAAATCATGGAGAATTAATGAGTAATATTCCTACTTATCCTGTTACCCCAAACCTACAGTTGGTATACGTTTCAAACATAGAGTACTCTACGGCTTTTTACAAATTCATCTTCAAGAAAGAACCTGTGTTTACCTCGCCACGCTATGTTGCATTTGCTTCTTCGGGGGATGCTCTCTTTGCTCTCTGGTCTGGGGGCGATACGCCTGAGGAAAATGCACCTCGTTTTTCAGAAATCGGCATTATGTTGCCTACTGGAGAGGACGTAGATAAGCTCTATGCGGAATGGAAAGAGCAAACCACTGTTGAGATAAATGTTTTGAAGGAACCGTATACTGATGTATTTGGACGTACCTTCCTAATCAAAGATCCAGACGGACATATTATTCGTGTTTGTCCACTGGATTAAAAAGCTTGAGATCTGATCTTTAATTGTCTGAATTATAATACCTGAATTATAATAATTGTCTGTTTCCAAAACCTATAAGCTATGCAAGCTAAGAGGCTTACTTACGACGCGTGGCTTATCCGTTCGGTGCTGTTCCACTATATTCAGCCCCACAACCTGCCTGTTTCCACAGGCGGTCTAATTGGCTTGGACATCAGTCGGCGTTATTGCATGGCCAGCGATCAGTACTTGTAAAATCATAGAAGCTATCCCTTATCGCCTTATGTGGAGTCTTTTATTGGAATGGGAGGAATATTTTTTACAAGGAAATTGATATCTTTATGAAGTTAAAAAGGTTTTGTACATAAAAACTAATAAAATCAATATATTAAGTGCAGTTATTTTGTATGAATCCACTTAAGAATCCCTACTTTTATGCATGTTTGAATTGATCATTTTTTATATAAAATTGCCATGGATGTATAGACTATAAAAAGCAAATCATGATGCAAATACTATAACGCATAGGTGCATTCAAATGAAATGAAAAGCGGTTATCATTCATAACAGGTCATAAATTTTATGATACGTTTTTATCACAGCACAAATCACATTGTTTTAAATTTCAGTCGTTTGGAATTATCAATAACATAAATTGCATACGTTTAAGAATGGGATGTGTTTTGCTCTTTATTTGAGTGCAACCTTAAAAGGAATAATCGTTTGAAACGATCATAAGCTTATAGATTGAGTTCATAAAGATTGCATAAAAGAATTTAAAGACAAGATCGTTTTTAAAAACGCTTACTAAAAAGTTAGTAAATGATAGGCAGGCATTATATAGATACTATCATCACAATATAGAATGAAAATCACAATGTTATGTCTTATGAAATTGAAAGCCTTTTAATGATATAACGCAAGCAAGCGAGAAAAAAACGTTTTAAAAGTTACAGTTTAAAAATACGAAACCAAATGAGCTCTCTCAAAATTTGGGGGGCACCTATTGAAAAAAATGAGGTAGCAAAATTCAAAACCATTGTAACATCTAAGGTATGGGATTTTATTCAATTTTGAGTCAAAAGCTATAATGTTTAAAGATGGCTATTCTAAAGATAACGCCTCCAAAATTGGATTGGTTAATTTTGCCAACTCAAATTTGAGCTGGTTAATTTGCAAAGAAGTTACATTTGAGTGCAAAATGAAAAGATACTTATGAAAGCCTTATTGAGAAGACATTCATTTAAGATGCATTTTCTTTTGATTGGATTGATAAAGTTACCAAGCGTTTATAGATTCTATAATGCTAATGAATGATATCAAATCATAGCTATCATTTACGTTTCTTTTGATAAGTTTTCATATTTCTAAATAGAGCACTTGCAATATGATACGTTTTGTATATATGAATTTATTACTCCATTGTGGATGATTCATTTGAATCTTATAATCAATATCTGAAAGCCGCGTCATATCATTTGGCTCGGCTTTCTTTTTTGAATTCTCTCTTTAGATAGGTTTGTAGCTATTAGATAAGGCTTTCCCGTAAACAGAGCCAGATATACGTGTATTACTATGGAAAGGATTTATTTGCGAGAGGATTACCAGACAATGTTTGTTTTGCTTGCGCAAGAGAAAAATTCTTCTCTCTCAATGATGTGTCTCAGATCTGAAAAATCTTTAGCCAATTTAAGATAAAAGAGGTTGGCACATCTTATACATGTGGTTCAAAGAATCCGCACCGGCTCAAGAGCTTATCATCTCAAATTGCAATTTTTAGAGGAAGAGAAAATATGCATTAAAGGGATTTTAAATAACCCTTGAAAGTTTTTGAAGATCCTTTGAAAAAATAAATTGATGCAAAATCTGCTTTCAAATTATACAAAACCCGATGACAAGCTACAATCATTAAATACTGGCTGGGGAACTTGGATTCGAACCAAGATTGACGAAGTCAAAGTCCGCTGTTCTACCATTAAACTATTCCCCAATAAGCCAATTTTACTATCCCTAGCAGATTCTATAGTGCATGCAAGCGCAAAAAATCTTTATGATTATCGATAATAAAGAGCGATAGGGATGTCATTAATTGTTTTGATTTGAATATCGACATCATAAATGTCTTTAAGAATTTTTGGTTGCATAATTTCTTTTGGAGTCCCACAATAGGCCGCTTTCCCATTTTTCAATGCAACAATCATATCTGAGTAAGATGAGGCAAAATTAATATCGTGCATAACAATAAGGATGGTTTTTTTCAGTTCATCAGCTGTACGGCGTAGCTGCTTCATCATGGAAACGGCATGTTTCATATCCAGATTGTTTAATGGTTCATCTAAAAGAAGATAATCGGTATCTTGACAGAGAACCATGGCGATAAAAGCGCGTTGACGCTGACCGCCAGAAAGCTCATCTAAAAAACGGTCTTTTAAATCTTGTAAGCCGAGATAGCGTAGCGCACTGTCGATAAATTGTTTATCTTCATGTGTATACCAGCCTTTTGAATAAGGATAGCGTCCGAAACTTACTAAATCGTACACGGTTAAGCGAAAAGACAAAGGATTTTCTTGACGCAGAATTGAGAGTTTTTGAGCCAAAATATCGTGGGGCATTTTATCAATATCAAAGCCGTCGATATGAATTGTACCATTATGGTGTGGCAAAAGACGTCTTATCAGCATTAAAAGAGTTGACTTTCCCGAACCATTGGGCCCAATAAGAGAAATAATCCCCCCTTTTGGAAGATGAAGGCATAAATTATCGATAATCAATCGTGCTCCGTAAGCCTTGGAAAGATGATTGATTTCAATCATTTTAGTTTTCCCTTCATCAGTAACATTAAGAAAACAATTCCCCCACAAAACTCAATGATAAAACTTAAACGCCCTGCCATATGAAAAATTTGTTCTAAAATAAATTGTCCCCCCACCAGACAAATAATAGCCAATAATATTGCAATTGGAACAACAATACTGTGTTTTGCTTGAGGAGAAAGTTCATAGGAAAGGTTGGCAACTAACAGTCCAAAAAAGGTGACGGGGCCTACCAATGCGGTGGAAATGGATACGAGAATGGAAATAAAAATAAGGACAGCTGTCGCACTTTTGTGGTAATTAACGCCAAGATTGAGGGCATTTTCACGTCCCAAAGCCAAAATATCAAGAAGATGACGGGAATGCCATCCAATCAGACTCACAATGAAGACAATGATTGTGGCAAAGCTTATTAATGGTGTATTGAATTTATTAAAATTTGCAAACATAATATCGGTTAAATTCATCATTTGGTCTGGATTTAGTTGCAATTGCATAAACATCCGTAAACTGAAAAAAAATCCGCCTAAAACAACACCGATTAAAAGCGTCAAATGAAGTCCTTTTAGGCTTCCTGAAAAGAGCCAGCGAAAAAGGCTTATTGAAAAAAGAATAAGAATGAGGGCTTCAAGAACGAGCTGTCCTTCTTCATTCAAAAAGGGCAAAGAAAGAGAGCCTACAAAATACATTAGGGCAGTCTTTATTAAAATATAAAGCTGATCAAATCCCATAATTGAAGGAGTAAGAAGACGGTTATTAACGATTGTTTGAAATAAAACCGTGGAAACGCTTATTGCATAGGCAATAAGAAGCAAAGAGGAAAGTTTTGTAAGACGAAATTTCCATGTATAAACATTGATGTTCCACGTCATGTAAAGACTAATGACAGTGCATGCTATGATGATAAGTGTTGTTAGTACACATATTGTTTTTCTTCTTCTATCCAAGACGCTTTCTCCAGCGTAAAAGCAGTATCATAAAAATAAAACTACCGATTACACCCATTATGGTGCTGATGGGAATTTCAAGAGAGGGATGAATGATTCGTCCTAAAAGATCACAAATTAAGACCAATCCTGCACCGCTGATGGCCACCCAAGGAGCGGTATAGCGCATATTATCTCCCATGAAACTTGAAACAATATTTGGAATAATCAACCCAACAAAAGGAATACGGCCAATGGTACAGACAACAACAGCAGTGATTGAGGCGACAATAAAAAGACCAAAAAACATGACAACACGATAATTCAATCCAAGGTTATTGGTTAAATCTTCTCCCAAACTTGCAACCGTAAAGCGATCAGCAGTACAATAGGCCAGAATACAAAGGGGAAGGGATAGCCATAAGAGCTCATATTTTCCTTCAAGAACCATCGAAAAACTGCCAAATAAGTAAGCTTGAAGAGAAGGAAGTAACATTTCATAATCTGCAATGGCATTGGTTAAAGAGCCAATAATATAGCTTAGCATAATCCCTGTAAGGGGTACAATGAGAGCAGATTTTAGAGGAATGCGTCGCAATAAAAACATAAAAAGTAAAGTGCCTACCATGGCAAAAATTGTCGCAACGACCATTTTTCCTAAAACAGGAATATCGGGCCCAAAAATCATAATAAAAAGAATGCCAAGGGAAGCAGATTCAATGGTTCCAGTGGTTGATGGTTCGACAAAGCGATTGCGTGTTAATAGTTGCATAATCATGCCTGAAAGTGCAAGTGCTGCGCCTACTAAAAGGATTGCAATGGTACGAGGAAGACGTGTTTGCCAAAAAATAAGCCACGCATGGGGATCGGCTGCGAAAAGGTTAGAAGGTGTGACATCAGAATAACCAACAAAAATGCTGAGGATCGACAGGAAAATTAGAAGTGTTATGGTTATCCAGTAATTCTTCACGTTAAATCATTTTCTAACAAAATCTAAAAAAAGCAAAGACTGCTTAATAAACAACCTCTGCTTTTAAATTTTATTTATATAGCAAGCAAGCTCTTTTGTACGCTTATTTGCTCTTTGTAAAGGCTTCATTGATCTGCTGTGCGGTTTCAATGAGCGCCGTTAAACCACCATTTGCACGATACCAGCTCCAAGAGTCCAAATAAATAATTTGATTTTTTTTGCTTGCTGTTGTGCGGTGAACAAGCTCATTGTTGAGCAATTGTGCTGCGGATTGTCCTTCCCGTCCAATGGCTGCATCGCGATCAATCACCAACAACCAATCAGGATTGGTTTCAAGAATAAATTCAGGAGAAATGAGTTGTCCATGTTTTTGCACGGTAAGTTTATCGGTTGCAGGGGCAATTCCAAAAGCGGAGTGAAAAATATCGAAACGTGATTTTGGTCCGAAAGCACTGATTTTTCCACCAGAGGTCATGAGTATGAGCCCGGTGCCTTTTCCTTGGGTATTTTTACGGACTTCAGCAAAAGCTTCATTGATTTTTGCAATTTCCTTTTCTGCTTCTTGTGTTTTACCAAAAATTTTTCCAAGGATAGACACATTTCGTTTTATATCTTCAAGAGAATTTTCGTTTTCTACGGTTAGATCAATTGTTGGGGCTATTTTGGATAAGTCTTTATATTTTGCTTGAGTTCTGGAGGAAATAATAATCAAATCGGGTTGAAGAGTGGCAATTTTTTCATAATCTGGCTCAAAAACGGTTCCAATTCTTTCATATTTTGCATCGTCAAATTGTTGCAGATAGGAAGGTTTTTTTCCTTCAGGAAGGCCGATAACTGCTTGGATACCAAGGCGATTCATATTATCTAGCGAGGCAAGATCAAACACAACAACCTTTTGCGGAGAAGTGGGAACAGAAGTCGTTCCTGAAACATGATCAATCGTTACATTTGTCTGGGTACTGGTATTTGCAATACTCGTATGAGTCCACAAAATCGTTGCAAAACTAATTGCAACCAGTAAAACAGAAGTCATCCATTTCATATATTTTATCATCGTGATTTTATCCTTTTATCTAATATTACAAAGGTTTGCGCACTTAAAAACTTAACTTTGGTATTTTTATGCACAAAATGAAGCGTAAATAAATAACACTATGTTGTAAAGTTGACTGACATATGTTACAAATCGTTCACTTACCTCATTTTCACTTAATTCTAGTGTTTTTGCAACATTATTTAGAAAGTTTGACATATGATCAATGTATTTAAAAAGCGTACACGTTTGTACGCACTGACAACAAGTGCTTTCTTCTTTTTGCAAGGTGTAGATGTTTCTATAGGGAGTGGTTGGTTCTCATTCTCTTCGCCTATATTATCTCCATTTGCGTCATTTGTTCCTAATTCAGTTTCATCATCTATCTCTGATGCAATCGCTGAAAGGGTAGTTTCACTTGCATTGGATACAGTTAAAACATCTGTCTCTAACTCAATCTCTTCTGTCGCTGACTCAATCTCTTCTATAGTTCCAACGCCTGAATCTCTAGTTACAGGACTATCTTCAGCATTGCAATATTTAGAAGTATTCATTGAACCTAGATCAGAAGCAAAGGGTTCATTGCCTAGAGCGTACGTTTCTATAAGACAACTTCCTGGTTCACGAATACCTCTTTTTGCGCTTTTTCCTAAAGACGGTACAGGTATGTGTGAAAATAGTTCTGGTGAGTCAGAGCGTGGATCCATTATATGTGTAGACGGTGGAGAATATACAATAAAAGGAGGTAAGATTCGTGTAAAAAAATACGGTGATAATGCTGTGTTTGCAGTGGGTCGTCTTGTTATAGATAATGCGAATGGTTCGCGTTCTAGCGTTGTAACGGGAGGTGCAGGTTCCAGAACTGCCAGAACTGCCAGAACTGTTAATAGTCTTGTAGGAGGGAATACCTCCGGACGTGTAAGTGTTGTTGACTCTTCGCGTTCTGGCGTTGTAAGGGGACCTTTATCCAAAACTGTAAATATTGCTAAGGCGACAAGTGTAAAGGTAGAAGGTGTATCTATCGTTGGTGTAGATCCTAAAAGCTTTAGTGCTCAAACTGCTGTTATGGGGTTTGGGAGTGCTGTATTGTCGTTAGCAGGTGCAAAGGTTGAATTGCTGAAGTCAAATATCGAGAACTTTGTTACTGGTCTTGAGGCTGGGTACAAAGGAAATATTCATATGAAGGGAGGAAGCATCAAAAAAACTTTTTTTGGTGCTACAGCTAGTTTTAAATCGTCTATTTTTTTAGAGGGAACAGATATTAATGTGGAAGTCGTTAATGATAAAGTACCTCTGAATGTAGTTGGTTTACATAGTTCTGGTGGATCTCAAATAACGATGAAATCTGGATCAATTACTTTTGCAAAAGGTGGTGTGGGGATTTTGGCGGAAGACGAAGGATTTGTTAAACTAGAAGATGTTAGAATTCGTATTGCTGAAAAAGAGAGAAACAATGAGGAATCTCCAGAAGGAACTTTAGGTGAAGAGGCTGCTTCTAGTGTACTGGATCCGAGTGTTGTTTTTTTATTGGAAGATGGTTTTGTTTCTTCTAATCGTGTAATCTTTAACGGTTCTAATGCTATTGTTCTATGGATAAATAGTAACTACAGTATTGAAAATGGTTTCTTGAGTGTCATTACTCCAAGGTCTAGTAGTGGAAAGGTCGATAGTTTTATTGAATTTGTTGAGAATAATTTTGCTGATGACTATGCCAGCATTAGGTCTGCTATCAATTATTCGGTTATTACAGTAGAAGATAGAGGCTCTTATGGTATATATTTTGGTGAAAGTGAACCGGAATTCGAAAAAAGAAGTTTAGAAACGAACAATCAAAGTGAAGAAGGAGAAGAATCAAGTGCTAGAGTGAAAAGAAGTAGTGATGTTGCAGGAGCAACTACAGCTACAGTAACTACTGGAGGTGTTGTAGAAAGTCAAGCATCTTTCTCGCAAGAACCAGAAGTAGATGGGAGGCATATGGTTCTTTTAAGACGTTCTGTTCTCAAGGTTCCAGATGGTGTGGCCATTTATGGTAACGATTTGAGCGGTTCTGTTGTTTTAGGAGAAGACACATTAGTTTCTGGTGATCTATTATTGCGTGCTACAGGTTCTTCTAGTTTGAAGGTTGTTGCTCATGATTCTAGTATTGTAGGTTCTGCACGCATTGATAGCACCGCGAGTGCAAACCTTTTTTTATCTTATTCAGAATGGTATTTAGCAAAAAGTAAGTATAGTAATGAAGTTTCGGATACAGATTGTATAGATTCTTGTGTTTCGTCTATAGATCTCAAAGATAGTGCTATTGCGTTTTTACGATCTGAAAATAGAGATGGAGGTTATCAAACGCTTCGCGTTGGGGATGGGAACGGCACGGTTTACTCTGCTTCTGGAGATTCTTATATTTACTTTAATGCGCGTTTAGTTCCTAATACTTCGGATAGTGATCAAATGTCTGACAGGCTTTTGATTCATGGTGATGTTGCTGGAAAAACGATAGTGCGTGTAAAAGATACTTCAGAAGGAACACAACAAGATGAGAATCAATCTCATAGTATTTCAATTATTCAGGTCTTTGGACAAGCAGAGGCGGATTCTTTTAGGCTAGACGGTGATTATATTACACGAGAAGGGTCGCCTTATAAGTATATTCTTCACGCTTATGGTCCAACCATTTCTTCTTCGGAAATGCGACCTTTTGATGAGAAATTAATTGCGAGTAGTGGAAATGCGAATAGTAGAAGTGTTTGGGATTTTCGCTTAGAAAATCAATATGTTGTTCCTCGTGTTTCTAATACTGTCACTGACGCTCGTGGAAGAGGAGATAGTGGTGGTTTGGCGGAACCTTCTGTGTCTGGAGAATCTGGAGCTATAATTTCTCCTTCAAGTGTTTCACTTTTGAGATCTGATACAGGTGGTGTACATCAGGAATTTGCATCTATAGGATCGGCGGCTGCATCTGGCGTAAAACCTAGTAGACCTGTTGGGCGTATTCTTGTATTGGGTCGTTCTGGTGATGTTTCTTCTCAGTGTAATGATATACAGAACAATAGCGAAGAGAGTAATGCTGTGGAGAAAGCTCTTTATGCATGCGGTGATGGTAAGACACATACAATAAAAAATCTTATACTGAAAGGGAATGATAAAGTTCAGCATTCTATGCATGCACAGAATGAGAATACAGTTATTAAGTTGGAGAATGCTACAATTATGGGGGGGGGTGATAATGAAAGCAATGTTGATCTTACTGAATTAAAGGCTGTGAGTGCTGTTCTTGCAGAAGATAGCGCAGAAGTCGTTTTGGAAAAAAGTTCAACAATTCAATCTTCTCTAATTGGGCTTGAAGCGCAAAGGGGCGGAAAGATTACGATGAACGCTGGAACAGTCAATGCGCGTTATGTGGGCGCTTTGGCAGGTTCTGGATCATCTGTTAATTTAAAGGATACGAAAATTAACGTAACGGGGAATTTGGCTGTGGCTGGTCTAGCGAGTCAGGTTGGTGAGATAACTATGAATTCTGGAACTATTACTCTGGAAAAGGGAGTAGCAGTAAGGTCAGAATCTGGGGGCAGCGTTAAATTAGACAAAGTGAGAATTATTGCGAAAAAAGGACAGGGTAAGTTAGATTCTGTAGATAACTTTGGGCGTGCAGCTTTTCTGTTGATTGATAATGGTTCTGTTGATTTTAAAAATGGGAGTGTTGTGACTGATGCTCGTGCTTTGTGGATTGTGAATGGTAGTGGGAATGAGACGACTTCTCCTAGAAAAAAGAGATCATCTGACGTTCGTCCTACTATGAATCACGTAAATATCGAGTCTTCTACTGTTAAAGTAGAAGGTGAAGGAACCTATGGTATATATTTTGATGGTCTAACGCTGAAAGAAGGGAGTGAGAAAACTCGAAGTCAGAATCTAGAAACTGCGCAAACAGGCGTTGCTAAGCGGAGTACTGTGTCCAAACAGGAAAAAACGCCTATAGGCATAACAGGGACAGTTTCGTTGAAAAAAACTGATTTTGAAATTGCAAATGGTATAGCTATCTATGGTAATAATTCTGGTGGTCGTGTTTCATTAGAAAATAAAACAACCCTTGCTGGTGACTTGTTATTAAAAGCCGAGAATGATTCGAACATATCGGTTTCAGTTGACAGTTCTATTGTTACAGGCGGTGTTCGCGTTGATAAAAATTCTTATGCAAAATTAGACTTGGCTAATAATTCACAGTGGATTCTAAAAAGAAGTGCACAGAGGAATTTGGGGACTCTAGATTCAGGATGTGTGGATTCATGCATTTCTTCTGTAAGTCTTGTAAATAGTGCTATTGATTTTGCACCTTCGGAATCTGAAGGAAAATATCAGACTCTCCATATTGGAAATGGGAAAGGAACTGTTTATGCGGCACAGGGTAATGCTGTAATTCATCTCAATGCACGTTTAAATCCTCGTGATCCGAGTGATCAGCAAGTCACTGATCGGCTTGTCATTCATGGTGATGTTTCTGGAAAAACAAAAATACATGTACGAGGTGATGCGGGCAATGTAGGAGATGGTAAAGCGAATGCCAAGATTGCTCATACTGTTTCAATTATTCAGGTCTATGGTCAAGCGAAGAACGACTCTTTCCAACTCGATGGCAATTATGTTGCACTGAGAAACTCACCTTACAAATACACCCTTCGTGCTTATGCTCCAGAAGCGACTTCGAAACAGGAGCATGTTCAGCAGAAATTTGTTAAGGATGGTGGAGAATTTTGGAATTTCCGTTTAGAAAATCAGTATGTTAAGTCTGTTGGATCTGCTGCCCTTCCTGAACAATTTGTAAGGTCTGTTGTTCCACAGGTTCCAACTTATCTCAGCTTGCCTAATAGTGTATTCCACGCTGGTTTAATGGATATTAGCAATCAAAATAAGCAATTGGAGACGTTGCGGATGACTTCTACAGGAATGGTAGAGGTTCGTGAAAATCCCGCTTTATACTTGCGCGGCTATGGTGGAAGTTACCGTTATGCTTCAGATCTTTCCGCACTTGAATATGGTTACGGAGGTGATCTTAGTTATAATGGTGTAGAGGCAGGTGTTTTGCTGCAAACTATTGAAAATGCTGACAGTGCTATATCCTTTGGCGTTATGGGAACTTATGGAAAACTTTCTCTGCAGCCTGTGAATGTTGAGTACAGTCAGAAGAGTGCATTTGATAAATGGACTGCTACGGTATATGGTAGCATGCAGCATAATGTTGGCTTCTATGTCGATGGTCTTTTATCCTATGGTCTGTTCAAAGGTGATGTTCTCACCCTTGCACGGGGTAAAACAGCAACATTAAAAGGTAATCCTTTGAGTGTTTCTTTAGCTGGTGGTCAGACAATTATGACAGGATATAAGGGCTTTGTCTTTGATCCGCAGGTTCAGGTTGTGTATCAACATCTCCGGTTTGATAAGGCCCGTGATATCGACAATTTTAATATTGAAATGGGTAACCTTAATCAGTGGGTAGCACGTGTTGGTGGACGTTTAACCAAGATTCCTACAGGTTCTGAAGGCGTGGATGCTGTTGCTTTCTATGGTAAGCTTTATCTTGCTCATGGTTTTGAAGGAAAACAGTCTGTGCATTTCAATGATGCTTTCAAGTTAGGAGCTTTTGGTTCTTCTCTAGAGGCTGGATTAGGTTTTAATGCCAAATTGTTGCCACAGTTCTCTCTGCATGCTGATATTCTCTATCAACATAAGCTTAATAAGGCTGGTTTTTCGGGAACAAGTTTTTCCGGAGGAATACGTTACCAGTTTTAATATAAGGTACACTATGTACCTTTTTAGAAAAGGCAGCACATTGTGCTGCCTTTTTTCTTTGTAACAACTTGTGTTGTCTTTAAAAGATTTTCGTCTTCTTGATTGAGCAAAAAAAAACATAGTTTGTTTTGTGTGTGAGAGCACTTTTCTCCGCTAAAGCGAATTTTCTTAAAATTTATGCTGCTACTGATGCGATAGAGTGCTTCGCTTTTATCGGCTTTTTAAGCGTTCAGCAGACCGGTATGCGTTACGTTATCCTTTTTGGTACTGTATTGATATTATCTAATATAATATTTGATGTTTTCTAAAGCTCGTTTTTGAGAGTTTGTTTTTTACGGATTTAAATCATTGTTTCATTCATCTCCTTGTGGATTAATTTTTAAAGTTCACAAGGTTAGATTGTGTTTTTAATTAATTGCACGCATTGGTTTCATTTTTTCTTTACACGAAATACAGAATGCATTATACACTTATAAATTGTGTTTTGTTGTTATTCTCTTATAGATGGTTTTTAGCGTAGAGCTTTTGCCAAATTTATTGGGATAATTCATTGCACAGTTCAGATGAGCATGAGGCATGTTCTTTTGTTACACTTTTCGTATTTTTGAGGTGTGCAATGGGGTGTTTTGTAAGTGCTTTTGTTTTTAATGAGAGGGGAAGGAAAGTTTCGAGGGAACTATGATTAAAGTTTTTAGAAATCATGTATGTTTATGTGCTTGTACAACAGCTATCCTCTCTTTGCTTCAAAATGGAAGAGAAGTGTATGCCGCTACAGAGGAGGTCGGTAAACCTTATGTTATAACTGTTACTCCGATTAACGGTATTAGTGTTACTTCTGGTCCTCATCTTAGTGGGAGTAATGCGTATAAGCCTCCCTTTAGTGGAGAGAGTGGGCAGAATTATTATCCTCCTAATATGATTCCTGTTGGCAATAACGATGAGGGTATTCGTGGGGGAAGTGATTATCGTGGGTTGAGTGGAATGGAGGGATCGAATAATGGTCATATAGATAACTCTGTTAAAGATGCAGGCTTTGATGAAAGAGGTATAAAGCGTGGGTTTTATTACTATGATGGGTTGTATTATATATGCGATAATTGCAGGGAATCCAAAATTGATAATAAATCTTATAGGATTACAAATAAGAACGTTTCCAATTATCCTGATGATCCTACTGCTATAACGGTAAAAGGAATAGGCACAAGGGTTAGTGGGGAGGATGTAACGGTTAGTAGTCAAGTTGCTGATAAAACTTTTCTAGTGGGGGTGCATGTATTAGAGAACGGTAAGATTGTTTTGGAAGATCCGATTATCAAAAATACAGTTATAGCCCTTCGTGCGAGTGATGGAGTGATTGAGGTAAAAAATGGAAAAATTAAGGAAAGTCATGAGGGTGTTGATGCAACAGAGAATTCGTTTGTTCTTTTAGAGGATACAGAAATTAAGACAGCTAATGGGAATGCAAGTCTTTTAAGTTATGATCATTCAGAAATTTGGATGTCAGGTGGATCAGTTGATTTTATGAACAGCCATGGGATTTCTTCGATGTTAGGTGGAAAAGTAAATCTCGAGAATGTTAAAATTACTGGGAAGGGTGATAAAGGTAAGGATCGTGCGGTTGTGCATATGGATTTAGGGGGGGCTGTTAATTTAGAGGGTAATATTGTTAGTACTGGTGGGGGTATCCATGGCATATTATTAGAAAATATAGTCAATTCTATTCCTCTTCAGGAAGTTAAAGATTTATCAAATGAGGATTCTGATTCAAAGATTCCTGTGACTGAAGTTAATATGAAATCCTCTTCTGTTACCGTAAATGGTAAGGGATCTTATGGTATCTATTTTCGGGGAGAGAAGCCATGGAGTGAAGGTGGGGATAAAAAAGAAGAAATTTCATCAGAGGAAGAAAAAGTTCCACCACGATTAGAAGTTGTTAATTTGGATAAAACAGAGTTTTCTGTTTTAGACGATGCGGCTCTTTATGGTAAAAACATGATTTCTGGTGCGGTGGGGTTGGTACACAGCACTCTTCGTTCAGGGAATTTTTTATTAAAAGCTGAGGAAGGTGCTTCTATAACAGTTTTGGCGGATGCTTCTACTCTTGAGGGTCGCACACACGTTGATAAAGACTCTAATGCTGAGCTTTATTTGGGAGGCCGTTCTAAATGGATTTTACAACAACCGTTGCAAAAAGATCAACACGAGGCTGCACATGATTCTTCTATTTCACTCGTGAGTCTTATGGATGAGAGCTCTATTAATTTTAAAAGACACGAATCTTCTTCTGTTGATGATTATCAAACCCTTCGTATTGGAAAGGGAAAGGGTGAAGTTTATAGAGTACGGGATGGTGCCTCTATTTCCCTTAATACATATCTGAATAGTGGTGGTGCTCTTAATCATCAAAAGACGGATCGTGTTTTAATTCATGGTGATGTTTCGGGAAAAACAAAGCTCCAAGTGCATGGAGTTGCAGGAAGTCCAGGAGGATATACGGGAAAGGGGGGGAATGCTGAAGGTATTTCAGTCATTCAGGTTTCTGGACAAGCAAAGCAAGATTCTTTTCAGTTGGAAGGTGGTTATGTAGCCTTAAACGAATTACCTTATCAGTATAAGCTTTATAGTTATGGTCCAGAATCTGAGTTTGGAAAAGCAAGTATGGATCAGAGATTAGTTGAAGGTAACGGGGAATTTTGGGATTTTCGCCTTGAAAGTAGGTCTATAGATTCTGATGTTCAACCTAAACCAGATCCTTCTCCTAAGCCAATTCCGGGACCAGAACCTTCTCCAGAACCAGCTCCGGAGCCTCATCCTCGTCCTAAGCCGGGCGTTAAGGCTGTTGTTCCGCAGGTTCCGACTTATCTCCTTTTGCCTAATGCCTTACGTCATATTGGTTTGATGAATGTTAACAATCAAAATAAGCGGTTAGAAGCTTTGCGAATTACTTCTGGGGGCTTATTAGAAAGTCGTGAAAATCCTCTCTTTTTTGTGAGCGGTTATGGCGGCAATCATCGTTATACTTCAAATCTTTCCACGCTTGAATATGGTTATGGCGGCGAGTTTGATTATAATGCACTAGAGGCAGGTGTTTTGCTGAAAGCAATCGAAAATATGTATGGTTCCACTTCTTTTGGAGTTATCGGGGCTTACGAGAGATTTTCTTTGCAACCTTTGAATGTTGAGCAGAGTCAAAAAAGTACATTTGATAAATGGTCAGTTACGGCATATGGTGGTATGCAGCATGATGCAGGTTTTTACGTTGATGGTCTTGTGTCTTACGGCTTGTTTAAAGGTGATGTTCTAACAACTGCACGTGGCAAGACGGCAACATTAAAGGGTTTCCCTTTAAGTGCTTCATTGACTGCTGGTAAAACGTTTATGGTGGGGGAAGACGGTTTTGTTTTTGATCCGCAAGTTCAGGTTGTTTATCAATATCTTCAATTTAATAAGGTGCGTGATGTGGATGGCTTTGATATTGATTTAGGAAAGCTTCATCAGTGGGTAGGGCGTGTTGGAGGGCGTTTAACAAAGAGGCTGGTTGCTACTGATGAGGCTCAGGTTGTTTCTTTCTATGGCAAGCTTCATCTTGCTCATGGTTTTGAAGGAAAACAATTTGTGCATTTTAAAGATGCTTTCCAGCTAGGTGCTTTTGGTTCTTCATTAGAAACAGGATTAGGTTTTAATGCCCAATTGTCTCAAAAATTTGCGCTTTACGGCGATTTGGTTTATCAGCACAAACTAACGAAGGCTGGTTTTTCTGGAACGAGTTTTTCAGGTGGATTGCGTTATCATTTCTAGTGTTGTTCCTGTTTTTGATTAATCTTTCAAAAAGCCACAAGTTGTACTTGTGGCTTTTCTCATTATCTATTCATCTTGTGTTATAGCATTTTTACGAGAGTATGACTTTGCATATCTTTAATATGCTTTTAGGTTGGACTTCTTTCATTTTTTTGAAAAGTCTGAAGAGTTTGTACGTTATTGTTTCAAAACGCGTATTTCAGAGTGATTATTATATTATTTATAATGTTTTGATTTATAAAGATATTTTTAATTTAGGGTGCTGAAATATTTTCAAGGATTTTATGATGAATCCATAAAAAGCATTCCTTTGTCTATTATATGTAAAATTGGCAGGTGGATAATCATTTAAGAAAGGAGTCAATATAATTTGGGGAATTATATTAAGAGGAGAGGATTTACAATATTAGAAATTAGCAAAGACAAAGATGCTACTCAGGCACAATGAGGGCTGTATCCGATGAACTTGATATTATATCCGCTGTCGTTGTGAAATGGGGATGGAAAAAATGAGAGATATCTGAGAAAATTGGTGAATGAGAAACATAATGACGTATTGTTTTTTGAAAGTGTGTTTTCTTTAAATGCATAAATAAAAAGATGAAGTCATGTGTCATCTTCACTTTTTAAAATATGGCTCTGAATGTTTTTGAATATTGTAAAGTTGAATTAAAAGGAAAAGGTAAAATCGGAACTGATTTTTACACGTTCCTACTTTTTATTAGACTGTCTTACCATGAAGATTGCCTAAAAGGCATATGTGAACTCTTGTTTCTCAATTTTGGCATATGTTTTGTCTGCTTACAGAGTGTACACTGTTTCAATATAATATTATCGTAAGGATGTTGATTATATCCGTTCTGGCGGTGATTAGACGGCAGTTAAAGTAGGTGTTCTTAATGCATGTCAACTGACTAAGGGTGTTTTTGACTAACAACGTTAAAGGTGATTTTTCTGTCGTTCTTCAGTTATATTTTTGCAAATTCTTTGTAAAAGCGACAGATTTAGATTGTATTTTCGAGTAATTTTTTTATTCCATATTTACATAAAACACAAAAAATATTAATAAACTCACGATATTAAAACCTAAACGTATTAAATATTTTTCTTTTGGTTAAGTTTTTTGATACGTTATGTATAGATCTTAGTAAGAAGAGGGGGGTTATGGTGGAATTATGGTCAATCTATTTAAAAATCGCTTCTCCTTATGTACTTTTACAACGGCACTTCTTTTTTTGACACACAATGTTGGTGTTTTTGCACGCAATGCTGAATCTCAGGTTATCTCTGGAAAAAAGCAGTCTTCATGTGATCAGAATGCAGCATTTTATCAGTGTTCTGATGGTGGAGCGCACGAAATTAATAATAAAGTTTATTCGTTAATGGATAAAAATGTTAATGGTGTTCATGGAGCCATGGAGGCGTCTAAGGAAGGTACAATTATTCGTGGCAAGAATATAACTGTTAAGGGTATTTTGGATGAAAAGAATAACTCGGAAAACAATTTTTGGAAATATGGAGTAAAGGTATCAGAAGAAGCGGGCGTCTTTCTGAGCGATTCCACGTTGAGTGGGGTTTTAGTGGGGGTGGAAGCTCAAGGTGGATTCATCGTAATGTCTGGTGGATCAATTGATGCAATCAAAGTGGGGGCTTTTGCTGGAGGAAAATCTCAAAGTGGTGTTGATTTAACGAATACGCAAATTAGCCTAGGGAGAGTTGGGGTTAAAGCAGAAGAAAAAGGATATCTTATTTTAGAGGGTGTCTCTATTACCGGCAAGGGGAGTACCGGCAAGGATGATCAAGGGCTGGATGCAGGTCGTCAGGCAGCTTTTCATATATCTGAAGATGGTTATGTTCAGTTTATGAAAGGTTCTGTTGATGTTACTGATGCTCATGGGCTTTTATTGCAGGGAGATAAAGCTCCTCAGATTAATATTGGAGATTCCAATATTACAGTGAAAGGTAATGCATTTTATGGTATACACTTTGAAGGTGTGGCAGCATCAGAAGGTTCGTCAGAGGGAAAATCATTGCGCGTTGATTTGAAAAAGACGCGTTTTGTCGTTCCAGATAGTATAGCTGTTTATAGCAGTCAATCTGGAAAATCTAAAATATTTTTAAAGGAAACAAAGCTTTTTGGGGATTTGTTGCTGAAGGCTGATCGTAACTCTTCTATAGAGGTTGTTGCTGATGCTTCTGCACTTGTCGGTCAAACTCAGGTTGATAACAGTTCTAAAGTCGACCTTATCTTGGGAAATAATTCACAGTGGGCTTTATTGCAACCAAGACAGAAAAAATTACAAGATCCTAATTATAGAGGTGTTTCGTTTATTTCATCGGTACACCTTTCTAATAGTTCCATTACTTTTGAAAAACCAAAGTCCAGTACTAATCATGCATATCAAACGCTTTATATTGGAAAAGGAACAGGTATTGTTTATCAGGCTTTTGGTGATGCTTGGATTCATTTGAATGCACGTTTAAATCCTAGTGATACAAGTGATCATCAAGTAACGGATCGGCTTCTCATTCATGGTGACGTTAAGGGAAGAACTATAGTCCATATACAAGGGGTTGCGGGAGGTTTAGAAGAAAAAAACGAAAAAGCGCATAGTGTTTCAATTATTCAAGTTTATGGAGATGCATCGTATGACTCTTTTCAACTGAATGGGCAGTATGTTGCATTAAATGGCGCGCCTTATAAATATGTTCTTCGTTCTTATGGCCCAAGTGTTACTAGAGGGGAGGAGCATGTTAAACAGAGATTTGCTTTGAACGGAGGAGCATTTTGGAATTTTCGTTTAGAAAATGAATATGTTCAAACTGCTGATTATAGAGAAACTCCTATGGTTTCTCAACGTACACCTCCTGCACGTGCTTCTGTTGAGGATATTATTCCCGAATCTTCTGGTGATGTTGTTCCAGCGTCTTCTACAGATAGTCTTTCTGAAATTGAAAATGTTTCTCCGTCTCAACGAGGTGTAAGATCTGTTGTTCCTCAGGTGCCAACTTATCTACTTTTGCCGAATAGTTTGTTCCACGCTGGTTTGATAGATATCAGCAATCAAAACAAGCAGTTGGAGATAGTACGGACTAATCTTAGTGGAATGTTGCAAATTCATGAAAATTCTGCTTCATTTTTGCGTGGCTATGGTGGAAGTTATCGTTATGCCTCAGATTTATCTGCGCTTGAATATGGTTATGGGGGAGATCTAGGGTACTATGCACTAGAGACAGGTGTTTTGCTACAAACTGTTGAAAATGTTGACAGTGTTATATCCTTTGGGGTGATGGGGTCTTATGGAAAGCTTTCTCTACAACCTCGAGATGTTGCACAAAGCCAAAAAAGTACATTTGATAAATGGACTGCTACAGTTTATGGAAGTATGCAGCATGATGTAGGATTCTATGTTGATGGTTTGTTATCTTATGGTCTGTTTAAGGGAGATGTTCTGACAACTGCGCGGGGTAAAACGGCAACATTGAAGGGTAACCCTTTAAGTGTTTCCTTGATGAGTGGTCAGAAAATTGCCACAGGATATGAAGGTGTTGTTTTTGATCCACAGGTTCAGGTTGTTTATCAGCATCTTCAATTTAATGAGGCCCGCGATATTGATAATTTTAATATTGAGATGGATAAACTTGATCAATTGATGGTGCGTATGGGTGGTCGCTTGATAAAGACTCTTACTGCGTCTGAAAAAGATCGTGATGTTTCTTTTTATGGAAAGATTCATTTTGCCCATGATTTTGGAAAAGAAAGGTCTGTGCGCTTTAAAGATTCTTTCCAGTTAGGGGCTTTTGGTTCTTCTCTAGAGGCTGGATTAGGTCTTAATGCTCGCTTGTCTCAAAAATTTGCGCTTCATGGTGATTTGGTTTATCAGCATAAGTTGAGTAAAGGTGGTTTTTCTGGAATCAGTTTTTCTGGTGGATTGCGCTATCGTTTTTAGGATGATCACCTTGAGGTAAGTTGTTTAAAAAACCACAAGCATAGCTTGTGGTTTTTTATTATTTGTTTGCAACTTTTTAAATAAGTTTTTTAAAAAAATGTTTTTTTGCATGAGCAAGTTTGTTTCTTTTTAGAAACGAGATAAGGCTTTCTGGTTTGCAGTTTTTGCTTCTTATGCTGTTTTTCTTCTTTGAGTTTATTTTTATTAAATTCTCTTGAAATCACTGCTTTGGGGTGGAATTTTTATTTCTATCTATATTTTTACGCGTTTTTATAAATAATACAATTTTAAATTGTGATATTTTGGGATTCTGGCTTTACATAAAATATAGGGTGGATATATAAAATACAAAACGTATTTTAATTATCACGCGTAACCAAAGTTATTAAACAGAACGCGTGTTTTTTGTTTTTAGAGAAGGGGAAGAAAGTTTGTAGAAAATTATGTTTAAAAATCATCTCTCTTTATATCATTTTACAACGGTTATTTTTTTCTTTGTATACAATACTGATGCAGGTGAGATTTCTTCTGAGAAGAAGCCATATTCATGTAACGAAGGTGCCTCATTTTATCGCTGTAATGATGGTAAAACGCATGAAATTACCAAGAAAACTTATCAACTTACGGGTGAAAGTTCTTATGCTGCCATAGAGGCATCAGGGAAAAATACAGTCATTGAGGGAGAGGCTATAATCATTAACGGTGTTTCGAATGCACATGGACATTCAGAAACAAACGCTTGGACAACAGCTGTAAAGTCCTCAAATGGGGGAGGCGTTGCTCTATTTGATTCCATGTTAAATAACGTGTCGATAGGGGCCGATGTCAATGAGGAGGGAGCTTTTGAAATGCAGGATGGGGTGATTAAAGCAACCAGAATGGGGATCAGTGTTGGGGGTAAAGGGTCGTTTGTTTCTTTGACCAAGACAGAGATTAAGACATCTTCTGATGCGATAGGTCTTTTGAGTCATAATGGTGCAAAAATTTATATGAAAGGAGGAAAAATTGATTTTGCTGATGGTATTGGTGTTCAAACAGGAGGAGATGGAGAAATTAATTTAGAGGGCGTTTCTATTACTGGGAGGGGGAAACAGGAAACAAATACAGATAATCATCGTGAAGGTTCTGCTTTTAGTATGCTTCAGGGGAAAGGCTCTCTTAATTTCCAGAAGGGAAACGTTAATGTCGACAATGTTCATGGCATTGTAGTGCAGGGGAATAACCATAATGCTGCTCATATAAAATATTCCAATGTTTTTGTGAGAGGGAATGGATTTAATGGCATGCACTTTTTTTGGGAAGCTGTCTTAAATGATAAAAAAACAATTATACCTGGAAAAGGGACTGTCCATTTGACAAAGACAACTTTTATGGCTCCAGAAAGTACGGCTATTTATAGTCGTGAATTCGAAAGTTCTGTTAAACTCTTACAAAATTCAAAAATTTCTGGAGATTCACTCCTGAAAGCTGTTGAGCGTTCTAATGTAAAGATTGAGGCTGATGCTTCTACCCTTGTAGGAGGCGCACATGTTGATGAAAGTTCTACAGCTAAGATAGATTTAAAAAATGGTTCAAAGTGGATTTTATCGCGACCAAAATATGACAAATTGCAAAATTCTGATGCTTCTGGTTCTAGGTTAAAAGATTATTCTTCTATTTCTTCGGTTAATCTTACGGATAGTTCTCTTGTTTTTGAAGAATTAAAATCTAAAAAAACAAATGGTTATCAGACACTTCTCATTGGAAAAGGATTTGGGACTGTCTATAAAGCGCACGGTGATGTGAATCTTTATCTTAATGCATATTTGGATAAAGGCGGAGCTCTGCAAGAGCAAAAAACTGACCGGCTTTTAATCAATGGTGATCTTGAAGGAAAAACAACAGTTCATGTTTATAAGATTCCTGGAAGTCCAGGGGCATTGACGGGAGATGGTGGTAATAATCAGGGGATTTCCATTATTCAGGTTTATGGAAAAGCCATGGAAGATTCTTTTCAGTTAAAGGGGGGGTATGTCACACTTGAAGCCTCCCCCTATCAGTATCATCTTAAGAGTTATGGTCCAGGCTCTGCTTTAGGGGCGGCAGATTCCAATCAAAGAGTGCTTAAAAACTCTGGAACATTTTGGGATTTCCGACTTGAAAGTCAATTTGTTGATTCCACTAAAGTTTTTCCTGTTCTTGATTTGGTTGTCCCCCCTTCTTCTGATGATATTCCTTCTTTTTCTAAAATGCATCCTAATATTACTGGAGGTGAGGATGGTTCTATTGATTCTAACTCTCAGCAAAAGTCTCAGGAGCCAAGTCTTTCTTCTCCTGTAGATTCTCCTGATAGGGATTCCCATCTTACGACCACACCTAATGTATCTGATGTTTTTGTACTTGAGATCCCCAATCCTCTTTCCTCTCTTGCACCTGTTGTTCCCGCTATTGCTGAATCTAATCCAGTTTCTCCACCTGCATCTGGTTCACCTGTTCCGCCGCATGTTTCACCCACTCCTTCTGTTGTTTCCCCAGTTGCATCTGGTTCACTTGTTCCGTCATCTGTTTCATCCACTCCTTCTGTTGTTTCCCCAGTTGCATCTGGTTCACTTGTTCCGCCGCATGTTTCACCCACTCCTTCTGTTGTTTCCCCAGTTGCATCTGGTTCACTTGTTCCGTCATCTGTTTCATCCACTCCTTCTGTTGTTTCCCCAGTTGCATCTGGTTCACTTGTTCCGCCGCATGTTTCACCCACTCCTTCTGTTGTTTCCCCAGTTGCATCTGGTTCTTCTGTTCCGTCATCTGTTTCATCCATTCCTTCTGTTGTTTCCCCAGTTGCATCTGGTTCTTCTGTTCCGCCATCTGTTTCACCCACTCCTTTTGTTGTTACTCCACCTGCGTCTGGTTCTTCTGTTCCGGCATCTGTTTTTGAGCCTTCTTCTCATTTTGAGCCAAATGTGAGAGTCGTTGTTCCACAGGTTTTGACTTATATTCTTGTGCCAAATACCTTATTTTATGCTGGATTGATGGATATCAGTAATCAAAGCAAGCAGTTGCAAGCGCTGCGAACTGTTCCTGGTCGGTTGTTGAAAAATGATGAAAATCCCGCTTTGTTTTTGCGCGGTTACGGTGGACATCATCATTATACTTCAAATTTGTCTGCATTTAAATATGGTGATTATGGCGGTGAGCTTGATTATAATGCACTAGAGGCAGGTATTTTACTCAAGAAAATCGAAAGTGCATACAGTACGACATCTTTTGGGATTATGGGAAATTATGGCAAGCTTTCTTTGCAGCCTCGAAAGGTTAAACAAAGTCAAGAAAGTATATTTGATAAATGGACAATCACAGCATATGGAAGCATGCAGCATGATACGGGTCTCTATATGGATGGTCTCTTCTCTTATGGTTTGTTTAATGGAAATGTTCTCACACTTGAGCGAGGTAAAACGGCTGCATTGAGAGGGAAGCCCCTAAGTGTTTCTTTAATTGCTGGTAAAACGTTTATGATAGGCAGCCGATATTTTATTTTTGAACCACAGGTTCAGTTTGTTTATCAAAATCTCCAGTTTCATAAGACTCGTGATATTGATAATTTTAATATTGATATGCGAAGTCCAGATCATTGGGGGATGCGTATTGGTGGGTATTTAACGAAGACACTTACATTTACTAAAGATAAAGATGCACATGTTCTCTCATTCTATGGTAAGCTTCATTTCATTCGTAGTTTTGATGATAAACAATTTGTATATTTTAAAGATGCCTTCCAGCTTGGTTCCTTTGGGACTTCTTTAGAAGCTGGATTTGGTGTTTTTTCGCAATTATCTCCCAAAATTATTTTTCATAGCGATCTGATTTATCAGCATAAATTTACGAGTGACGGCTTTTCCGGAACGCATTTTTCTGGTGGATTAAGTTATCATTTTTAATTGTATTTTTCTTTAATACATCCTTTGTGAAAGACATAAGCACAAAACATGGTTTTGTTGTGTCGTTTTTCTGATTTTTGACTTTACATATAATACAAAACAAATTATATGTAACGGTACATAATAAGTAGATGAACTAGGTGTGTCTTTTCAGTTTTTTATGAATAAAATAAAGGAAGTTTAGACTAAATTATGATTAAAGTACTAAAACGCTATGTGTGTGTTCTCTTACGACCTCTATTTCTTTCTTCGTGCACAATATAGATGTGAGTGCAGAAGATTATAACCCCTCGTGTAATTCTCTTTTTAAGTCGTATTCGTGTGATACAGTTGATGCTTCTCGTACTTTTGGAAGTCGTAATAAGTTATATATGAGTGGATTGGATAGGAGAGCTGCAGGTGTTATTTTTACAATACGAACTCATGACATAGTTATTAAGCCGCAAAAAAGTAAAGGGGAAAAAGGCTTTCAGGAGCTGATGGAATTTTAGAATTAAAGAGATCTGAGAAGATTACATCAGCAGTGGTTGTGTCAAAAGATAATAAAACTTCTTTTAAAAAGAGTTCTATTACAGGAAATGGCGAAAAGAAAAGTGGTAGAAATGCTACGTTATCTCAATCTGTGTTTGGTGTGAAGCAGGGTGGTTCTTTCCTTTGATGAAGGTAAGATTCAGGTTTCTGTTGTTCATGGTATAGAGGCAAGTGTCTTGCTCAATGCGATTGAGGATACACATCACACTTTGAGCTTTGGAATAATGGAGAATAATGGAAAAAAACTTTCTACAACCTCAAGATGTTAAAGAAAGCAAAAAAGTACATTTGATAAATGGTCTATTACAGTATATGGCAGCATGCAGCATGATACAGGCTTTTATATAGATGTCCTTTTTTCCTATGGTTTATTTAAAGGGGATGTTCTCACGCAAGCAAGAGGCAAGACAGCAACATTGAAGGAAACACCTTTGAGTGCTTCATTGATTGCGGGCAAGTCATTTACGACAGGGCATAAAGGGGTTATTTTTGATCCGCAGGTTTAGGTTATTTATCAAAATGTGCGGTTTGATAAGGCGTCTGATATTGATGGTTTTGATATTGAGATGGGAAAACTTGATTTATGGGTGATGCGTGTTGGTGGTCTTTAAGAAAGATGCTTGCTGCTTCTGAAGAGGCTCTTGTTGTTTCTTTCAATTGCGAGCTTCAGCTTGCCATTAGTTTTAGAGGAAAACAACGTGTGCGGTTTGGAGATGAATTCCAATAAGGGCTTTTGGCTCTTCTCTAGAAACTGGAATGGGATTGAAGGCTCAGTTGTCTTCAAACTTTGCTTTGCATGGAGATGTAACTTATCAGCATTGCCTTAGAAAAGGTGGTTTTTCAGGGATTATTTTTTTCAGGCGGTTTATACTATCGTTTTTAGGTGCCTATGAAATATAGAGTAATTTTTACATAAGTTATAGAGTGTTTTATGAAGTATAAAGTGATTATTTAAGTTTTATACTTGCTATTTTTAGTGTGTTTAACTTAATGTTATGGGGAATGTTTTTTATTTTTAACTAACAGGGGGAGAAAGGCAAATTGGGAATAAAGTTATGGTTAATGTATTAAGCGGGTATAGATTTTTATTTATTACAACGGCTATTGTTTCTTTTTTGCCAATCGTGAGTGTTAATGCGAATCCTAATAATTTAGGAACTTCCTGTAATGTATCAGAGAGTTTTTTTACATATAGCGATAGTAAAAAACATACGATAAGTAATAAAAATTATACTCCTTCTGTCTCTTCTCTAGATGATTTTGTTGCTGTCTTCTCTATAGAAAAAGAGGGAACTGTTTTAAATTTATTAGAGACAAATATTATCTCGCATAGGCCAAAGCAGATGTTTTTATATAGTGCATCTGTAAAAGATGATGGCAAGCTTGTTCTAACCAATTCAAATATTAAGGATATGTCCGGTTTTCGTGTTCAGAATGGGCAAGTTGTGATGAATAGAGGGAAGATTGAAGGTAGTTTGCAAGCTGTATGTGCAGAAGGAAAAAAAACCGATATTGCTTTAGTGAGCGTAAATATTGATATTGTATCAGATAATTTGAATGCAAAAGGGATTGGATTTGTTAGTAGTTCTGATGCATTCGTTAGGATATCAGGCAGTACTATTACTTTTAATGAGATTGGTGCGTTTTCAACACAATTTGGGGGAAAATATCTTATTGATACAACCAATATTCAGGGCAAAGGTAAGAAACACACGATTGTAGTTGATAATGAAACTATTGATGAATTTCCAAGAGCTTTTGACATATCACAGGGTGGTAATGTTCATTTGCGTGGTGATTCTATTCAGCTCACTGATATGCATGGCTTCTTGATTACGAATTTTGCAGGTTATGCAGATGCTGAAGGTAAATTGATTCAAGAATACGCTTCATCAAATGCGTTTAAAAATACAAGTATTAAGATAGAAAAAAACAATATTTCTGTTCAGGGTGAGGGAGTATACGGTCTGTATTTTTATGGATTAGGCCCAGATGTATGGGGTGATATGTTTAAGGTAGGGAGTGAAAAACTTTCAAAAGTAGAAAAAATTGTTTGGGGTGAAGCATCTTTGCATTTGTCACAGACAACTTTTTCAGTTCCCGATGGTATTGCCATTTATAGTACGGGAGATGATATTTATGGAGCTGAAGCTACCATTGAATTAACAGAAAGGACAAAGATCTCTGGTGATTTATTGTTAAAGGCTCAAAATAATTCTTCTCTATTGGTGAAAGCAAAGGATTCTATCCTTACAGGGGGTATTCGTGTTGAGGATGCATCAACTGTTCACTTAGAATTAACAAATGGCTCTGCATGGTATCTCACCAAAAGAAAACATACAGATTTACTGGAATCTCTTCCTGTAGATTCATTACTTTCGTCTATAAGCATTTCTGATAGCACAATTTTTTTTGATAAATTTATATCTCAAGATTATCAAACGCTATATATTGGAAAAGTATATATTGAGAAAGGAAGTAATCTAAATGACATAAATCCAATAGAGGGGATACAATATGATAAAGAAGCCTATAATGCAAAGGGAAATGTGCAGATTAAGATGAGTGCGTTTGTGAATAATGACGGCTCGTTTAATCCTCAAAAAACTGATCGTATTTTGATCTACGGGAATGTTTTGGGAAGTACACTGCTCATGATGGAGAAATTTTCCAAAACCTTAGAAGAAGAAGCTGGCAATAAAGGAAGTCAAAGTATTTCACTTGTTCAAGTTGCTGGGACAGCAGAGGAAAGTTCTTTTAAGTTAGCCAATAGTTATACTACGGTGAATGGATTTCCTTATCAATATAAACTTCGTGTCTATGGTCCAAGTTCTTCTTCTGGAAATGCAGATCCAAAGAATAGATTGGTTGTTGGAGAAGGGGATTTTTGGGATTTTCGTCTCGAAAGTGTTTACATTGGTCCTGAATTAGATTCTTCTGAAACTGCTTCTAAGCCAACGTCTACAGTTTTACCTCCTCAATCTGAAGAAGAGACGGTTCCTTCTAAACGACCAACAGAGACTATTTCACCTGAACAACCCCCTTCTGTTGAGCCTCCACTTATACCATCTACACCTTCTTTGCCTGAAGGATCTGAACCGTCTGAAATATTTATCCCTACGGATTCGACGCTGACTCCTTCTGCACCAGTTCCGTCTGAGCCTCCCTCTGTACCAACAGTTCCGGAGGCTCCTTCTGCTGTGCAACCTATGCCTGCACCGTTTGTTCCAGTTGAAGATTCTACTAATGATGTTCTGCCATCTGAGCCCTCTGCTCCGGAGGACACTTCATCTCTGGATACTGTTTCTCCTCCTTCTGCCCCTGTTGAACCA
>NZ_JBHIPD010000019.1:0-27490 GCF_042195865.1 Bartonella sp. AP36NXGY
TCTTCCCATGATCAACGTGACCAATCGTACCAATATTAACATGCGGTTTTGTTCGTTCAAACTTGCTCTTCGCCATTTGAGCTCTCCATTTTCCGTCCAAGCCAAGGACTAAGTTAAAAATTAATTACCAACCTGAAATTACGCGTATTTCTTTTGAATCTCCAAAGCAACAGCTGAAGGCACAGGCTCGTAATGATCAAACTGCATTGTATACTGCGCACGCCCCTGACTCATAGAGCGAAGAGTATTCACATAACCAAACATATTTGCCAAAGGAACCATTGCATTCACAACCGTTGCAATGCCGCGCGCTTCAGTTCCTGAAATCTGCCCCCGACGAGAATTGAGATCACCAATAACATCACCAACATAATCATCTGGAGTAACAACTTCCACCTTCATGATCGGTTCAAGAAGCTGTGCACCAGCCTTCTTTGCCCCATCACGAAAAGCCGCACGAGCAGCAATCTCAAAAGCCAAAACCGAAGAATCAACATCGTGATAGCCACCATCAATGAGAGTCGCTTTTACACCAAGCATAGGAAAGCCCGCAAGAGGACCTGACCCCATAACACTCTCAATCCCTTTTTGGACACCGGGAATATATTCTTTAGGAACAGCACCACCAACAATCTTTGACTCAAAAATAAAGTCATCACCATCATGAGGCTCAAAAACAATTTTCACACGAGCAAATTGACCTGCACCACCCGATTGTTTCTTATGCGTATAATCAATTTCCGCCATTTTAGTAATTGACTCACGATAAGCAACTTGAGGCTGCCCAACATTTGCTTCAACCTTAAACTCACGCCGCATACGATCAACAATAATATCAAGATGAAGCTCACCCATTCCAGCTATAATAGTCTGACCAGATTCCTCATCCGATTTAACACGAAATGAAGGATCTTCGGCTGCTAGACGGTTAAGAGCAATACCCATTTTTTCTTGATCTGCTTTTGTCTTCGGTTCAATTGCAATCTCAATAACAGGCTCTGGAAATTCCATCCTCTCCAAAATAACAGGTTTCAAAGGATCACAAAGAGTATCCCCTGTTGTCGTCTCCTTAAGTCCTGCAAGAGCAACAATATCACCAGCAAATGCTTCTTCAATATCCTCACGAGAATTTGAATGCATTTGAAGCATACGCCCCAAACGCTCTTTTTTCTTTTTCACAGTATTCTCAAGAGAAATACCTTTCTGAACTTTACCTGAGTAAATACGACAGAACGTCAATGAACCAACAAAAGGATCATTCATAATTTTAAAAGCAAGCATAGATAACGGAGCATCATCAGAAGATTCGCGTGTCGTCTCAGCCTCAGTCTTTACATCAATACCCTTAATCGCCGGAATATCAATTGGAGAAGGAAGATAGGAAACAACAGCATCCAAAAGTGGCTGCACCCCCTTGTTTTTAAAAGCCGTACCACAAAGAACCGGATGAAACTGAACTTCTACTGTCCCCCTACGAATGAGAGAAACAAGCTGCTCGTTGGTTGGCATAACACCTTCCAAATAAGCCTCTGTCGCAGCTTCATCAACCTCCACAGCCATCTCAATCAATTTCTCGCGATATTCTTCAGCTTTCTCCTTTAAATCAGAGGGAATTTCACTTATCACTGCCGAGGCACCAATAGAACCATCCCACTTTAAAGCCTTCATTTCTACAAGATCAACAACACCTTCAAAGTCATTTTCAGCACCAATCGGCAACTGCAAAACAAGCGCTTTAGCACCTAACCGAGAACCAACCATCTCCACACTACGATAAAAATCAGCTCCTATTTTGTCCATTTTATTAACAAAAACCATACGAGGCACGCGATACTTCTCAGCTTGCCGCCAAACAGTTTCCGTCTGAGGCTCCACACCAGCATTTGCATCCAACAAGGCTATTGCACCATCAAGAACACGCAAAGAGCGCTCAACTTCAATCGTAAAATCAACGTGCCCTGGTGTATCAATAATATTAAAGCGACGCTTCCGACCGTCCTGCCCTTCCCAAAACGTCGTTGTCGCAGCAGATGTAATCGTAATACCGCGCTCCTGCTCCTGCTCCATCCAATCCATTGTAGAAGCACCATCATGGGTCTCGCCAATTTTATGATTCTTACCGGTATAGAACAGAATACGTTCAGTCATCGTAGTCTTACCGGCATCAATATGCGCCATAATACCAAAATTACGATAATCTTCAATTTTATATTCGCGAGCCATTATATTTGCCTTAGTTTAAAACTTCTACCAGCGATAGTGAGAAAAAGCACGATTAGCTTCAGCCATACGATGAACATCTTCACGCTTTTTCACGGCAGAACCACGATTATTAGCCGCATCCATCAATTCACCAGATAAACGCTCAATCATCGTCGTTTCATTTCGACCACGTGCCGCCGCAATCAACCAACGAATAGCAAGAGCCTGACGACGATCAGGACGAACATCAATCGGAACTTGATAAGTAGCGCCACCAACACGGCGTGAACGAACCTCAATGTGAGGAGCAACATTCTCTAAAGCTCGATGAAATAGAGCCACAGGATCTGTTTTTACTCTTTTTTCTACAGAATCGAGCGCACCATAAACAATACGCTCTGCAACTGATTTTTTACCATCAAACATAATGGCATTCATAAATTTCATAATAACCAAATCACCAAATTTTGGATCTGGATTAATCTCACGCTTTTCTGCTCTATGACGACGGGACATTGGCTTTGTCTCTCAATATTATTTTGGACGCTTTGCGCCATACTTTGAACGACGCTGTTTACGATTCTTGACACCCTGCGTATCAAGCAAACCACGAATAATGTGATAACGAACTCCTGGCAAATCTTTCACACGACCACCACGAATCATTACAACAGAGTGCTCTTGAAGATTATGTCCCTCTCCAGGAATATAACCAATCACCTCGAATCCATTCGTCAAGCGAATTTTAGCAACTTTACGAAGAGCAGAATTAGGTTTCTTCGGCGTTGTCGTATAAACACGCGTACAAACACCACGCTTCTGCGGATTCGACTGCAGAGCAGGAACCTTATTACGTTTAACTGGCGCTACACGCGGCTTGCGAATCAACTGGTTTACGGTAGGCATGCAACCTTCCTCTTTTCGATCTACATTCGTCTCACCCAATCGGGCTTTTCTATTTTCATCTCTATCCACCCCAACAAAATCGGAGCAGATATCTAAGTCTACACACAAAATCGGGCACACCTGCAAAAAACAGTTTACCCGACCACAAGCAGAGAAGGCAATAGCCTTTTGCACTAGCATTTGCTTTTAATCTTCTTAACACCTGTGAATAATCCGGTTCATATCCAAAACACCTGATTACATTCACATCGGTTATGTCCATCTCTAATAGCGAGAACACGTACATTCGTCAAGAACTAAACAGCAGAAAGTTTTTAAAAATGAAAATAAATTAAATTTTAAAGCTTTAAATTTGCTTTTACCGCTACTCTTGATAAATCAATTTACCATAAGTAATATCCCTATAAATAAAAAAGTAGCGATATGACTGTAGTAAAACATAGCAGTAAATTGAATTGCATATTTGATATCTAATGATGAGCACCATGAAAATAGCAACGTGGAATATTGCTGGAATAAAAGCGCGACATGAAACATTATGTCAATGGCTGCAGCAAAGCCAACCGGACATAGTCTGTTTACAGGAAATTAAAAGTATTGATGAAAATTTTCCACGCGATACAATTGAAAATTTAGGTTACCATATAGAAACACACGGACAAAAAAGTTTTAATGGCGTTGCGATTCTCTCTAAAAAAACACCAGATGAAGTGATCCGTCGATTACCAGGCAATGATAATGATAAACAAACACGTTACATTGAAGCTGTTTATTCAACAAACAAAGGTGTTGTTCGTGTTGCATCTCTCTATTTGCCAAATGGGAATCCTATTGAGAGTGAAAAATATTCCTATAAGATAGAATGGATGGAAAGATTATATACACATGCAAAATCATTGCTTGCGTATGAAGAACCTCTTATTCTAGCAGGTGATTATAATGTCATCCCCACTCCATTAGATGCAAAAAAACCTCAAGAATGGTATCAAGATGCCTTATTTCTTGGAGAAACAAGAAAAGCATTCCAACGTATTCTTCATTTAGGTTTTTATGATGCTATCCGGAATGTCACCGATACTCCCTCCTTCAGTTTTTGGGATTTTCAGGCAGGTGCTTGGCCTAAGAATAATGGGATTCGCATTGATCATTTATTATTATCACCAGAAGCTGTTGATCAATTAATTTGCGCTCATAGCCAAACAGAAGTAAGGGGATATCAAAAACCATCCGACCACGTTCCTGTTTGGATTCACCTTAATATCAATTAAGAAAGTAAAATCCTCATTTCATGAGACAACAAAAAAATTCCACTCAAAAATAATAACTATGCTACAGCATATAAACAGTATATCTTAAGCAAATAAAATAAAAATAAATGAATGGAGGACATAAATGAAGAAATCATTATTAATGCTTATTGCAGCAACGGCCATTGGATTCTCAAGTTTCGCGCATGCTGAACATGATACTCTTGAAAAAATAAAACGAACAGGGGAAATTACTTTAGGTGTCCGTGAATCATCTGGTTTAGCCTACGCCCTTGGTAATAATAAATATGTAGGTTTTCATACAGAAATGGCAGAACGGATCATTGATGATATCTCAAAAAAAATTGGTAAACCAATTAAAGTTCATTATCTTCCCATCACTTCTCAAAATAGAATTCCTCTCTTAAAAAATAAAACCTATGATTTTGAGTGCGGCTCAACAACACATGATATTGCCCGCAGTAAAGAAGCAGCATTTGCTTATACGACATACATTGAAGAGGTTCGGATTGCTGTAAAGAAAAACTCTAACATTAAATCTCTTGAGGATTTAAATGGAAAAACAGTTGCAACGACCACCGGTACAACATCTGTTCAACTTATTCGTAAAAATAAACGTGCAAAAAACATTCAGTTTAAAGTTTTAAAGGGGAAAGATCACGGAGATAGTTTTTTATTATTAGAATCTGGTAAGGCAGATGCTTTTGTCATGGACGCTTCAATTCTTGCTGGACATATTGCTAAATCAAAGAATCCATCTGATTATGTCATTCTTGATACTGTACTTTCAGTCGAACCTATTGCCTGTATGCTCAGATTAAATGACAAAAAATTTGAACAAACAATCAACGATAGTATCGTACGTCAGATTAAAGATGAATCACTGGAAAAGCTTTATAATAAGTGGTTTATGAAACCGATCCCACCTGCTAACACTGTTATGAACCTTCCCTTATCAAAACAAACAAGATATGCTTGGGATCACCCAAATAATAAGCCTCGAGAAAGCTACGCAGAAAAAGATTTATAGAGTTTAATAAAGAAGAACCACACTCTTTTGAAATTGAGTGTGGTTTATATTTTAATTCACTTTTTAATAAATCTGGACTATGTAGATGCGCGTGGTTTATTGTCCTATTTGTGAATGACTAATTTGAGGGAATATCAATTAATGGACTTTTCTTTCCTTTGTAGAGATGACCTTACTCAAACATTGGTAACAGGATGCTTGGGAACTCCCGGCGTAAGTCATACCTATTTAGATACACTTCTCGATGGCTTAAAAAATACAATTATATTGTCTATCACTTCACTTATATTAGCTGTATTGTGTGGTGTTATTATAGGAACAATGCGCACTTTACCCAAAACATCCATAATCAATTATATATTTCGCACTATCGGTACTATTTGGGTAGAGATTATGCGTAATATTCCCCTCCTTGTACAAGTGTTTTTGTGGTATTTTGTTGTTCCGAAGATTTATCCACCAGCGATGAAATTTTCCCCCATTCTCTTAATAACATGCGCATTGGGATTCTTTACATCTGCACGCATTGCTGAACAGGTTCGTTCAGGCATTGAAGCGATTCCTTCTGGACAACGCTATGCTGCTATGGCAATGGGATTTACAACTTATCAAAGTTATCGCTATATTATACTACCACGTGCTATACGTGCAATTATGCCACCTCTTACTTCAGAAGCAATGGGGATTGTGAAAAATTCATCTATAGCATTCGCCGTTTCAATAAATGAGCTCATGCAATTTCAATACCAAACAATTGAAGAAGTAAGCCATGTTTACGAAAATTATTTGCTTGTTACGATCCTTTATATTCTAATAGCCTTATTCGTATTCATTGTGATGACAGTCATTGAACAAATACTCAAAATTCCTAATTTTCAAACAAAGGGAAATTGAATATGGTGAATTTCATAAGCTCTCAGTTTGGACTTTATTTTCCTTTCAATTTTTCCGACTTTGATTTTTCCTTTTTTACCTTTGATGTATTTCGTTCTTACATTTTATCAGGTTTACTCTTTAGCGTTTTTCTAACTCTTTTTGCAACGGTATTGGGGTTTGTTTTCGGCACACTTTTAGCAATGATGCGCCTTTCTTCCATAAAACTTCTTTCTTGGTTTGCAATCAGTTACATAACAGCTATGCGTTCAATACCACTTGTGATGGTTATCTTATGGTTTTTCGTGCTTCTGCCTTTTTTAACTGGTATATCCATTGGTGCAAATAAATCAGCACTCATTACCTTTACCGCATTTGAAACGGCTTATTTTGCTGAGATTATGCGTGCTGGAATCAATTCAGTTCCGCAAGGACAAAAATATGCAGGACAAGCTCTTGGAATGACATATTGGCAAAGTATGTACATTGTCATTCTTCCTCAAGCCTTTAGAGATATGCTTCCAGTCTTTTTAACACAAGTTATTATCCTTTTTCAGGATACAACCCTTGTTTATGCCATCAGTGGTCATAGCCTTTTGAATGGTTTTGATATTGCTGCTAATAATTTTGGTGTAAAGCAAGAAGCTTATATCTTAGCAGCTATTTTCTATTTTGTTATCTGTTTTACACTGTCACAAATAGTTTTGTATTTACAAAAAAAAGTATCCATTATTCGCTAACAGGAAAAAAAATGTCTACTCATATGATCGAAATAAAAAATGTTTCTAATTGGTATGGCGAAATTAAAGTCCTTAAAAACTGTACAACCAACATTAATAAAGGAGAAGTCGTTGTCGTTTGTGGTCCATCAGGCTCAGGAAAGTCAACACTCATTAAAACTATTAACGCTCTCGTCCCTTTTCAAAAAGGTGAAATTTGGATTAATGGAATACCAGTTCATTCAAAAAAAACGAATCTGCCTAAATTGCGAAGTCAGGTAGGAATGGTGTTTCAACACTTCGAGCTTTTCCCCCATTTATCTGTCACAGAAAATTTGACAATTGCACAAATCAAAGTCCTAAAACGAAGCAAAAAAGAAGCACTTGAACGTGGATTGTTATATCTTGAACGCGTTGGACTCATTGAACACAAAGATAAATATCCTGGTCAACTTTCTGGAGGGCAACAACAACGTGTTGCTATTGCACGTGCCTTAACTATGGATCCACTTGTCATGCTTTTTGATGAACCAACATCTGCTCTAGATCCTGAAATGGTAGGTGAAGTACTCGATGTCATGATTAGCTTAGCAGAAGAAGGTATGACGATGATTTGTGTAACCCATGAAATGGGATTTGCACAAAAAGTATCGGAGCGTGTTATTTTCATAGATCAAGGAACAATTCTTGAAGACTGCTCATCTAAAGAGTTCTTTTCTGATCCGCAAGCAAGAAAACCGAGAACGCAAGAATTTTTGTCTAAAATCCTAAGTCATTAGCCGTTAGATTATCAAAAAAAGCTATCTTTACTATGAACTTGTATACAAGAAAACAGAGTTTAATATAAGATGAGAGAATGTAAAAATATTACAATCAGATGTTTAAAAACTGTTATTCTTTAAAATCTCAACAACCAGTGAAATTGCTGTACGTCTCTCAGATTCATTACAAAGAGCAAAAGCCTCTTCTTGCAAAGGGTGAATCCAATTTTCGTCTTTTACGTTAGCTTTTTATAGGCAGCAGTTAACATTGCTGCCCCACGGACAATTTTTCCTTCTTTAAGCAGTATATTTCCAAGCATTGCTTGGGCAGAAGGATTTTCTTTTTTTGCTGAAAGTTGAAACCATCGTGCTGCTTGTATAAGATTTTTCTCCCTTCCCTCTCCCTTTAAAAATATTTTTCCTAAATGATACTGAGCTTTAGGATTTCCATAGTTTACCGCAGCCTGCATATAAAGATGAGAAGCATAAGAAGGATCAGGTTTCACAGGTGATTGAGGAATACCTTTTTTTATGTATCCGGCAAGTTTAATCAATGCATCAGAAACATAACTTTCATCCTCTGAACCAAGATCAGCACCTTTTTCAACAATATATGCAAAAAAATTATATGCCTTATAATCATTTTTAGGGACACCATCACCGTTTGCATAGATAGAGCCAAGTTTCCAATTCGCACCAATATAGCCTCTCTTAGCAGCACAACGTAATGCTGCAATAGCCTGAGTTATATGCCCATTTTTATAAACAGACATGCCACGTTTTAAAAAATAAAACGAACCATCATTCGCTTCTTGCAAGCTATTGACATCTATTACATAAACAGTCGAAAAGAATCCCTCTAAAATCACAACAATCGTGACTTTTTTCCATATCTGAAACCTATTAACCATTCCCCCTACCTCAATTTTAATGATTATATCTGTTACAAATTTCTTTGTAGATATTTAAACTCTTTTTCTTAGTAAGAAGCATACGCAATTTTAAAGTAAAAATTTTAAAAGAAAAAACAAATAGATAAAAACCATCCAATAGGATTTATCGATCTTAAAATTTTATACGTATGAGCAAAAATCGTTCAATAGAATAACGTGCATTAAACAGCAACTTGAGAACGAAGAGAATACATGATGAATGGTAAACGTTTGAGTATAAAAAACAATACGAAAGATGGATAAATATAATGATGATAGTTAACTTATAACTTCACGACTGCCTTACCACCTTAAAGATGAAGTTTTTTGCCTCCGTCAATCTATAAACAATACAGCTTTTTGTTTAACGGATTGCACCTAACATCATTTCACATGGGGTTACTTCATACTTTACACACAAGTTCTACCTCAGAATACTCACCACTACATACAAAAATACCACATGTGTAATTTTACATGCCTTATATTGCTACTCTAAATGATGATATTTCACAGAAATAAAACAAGATATTGATTTATAATGATACTTTACCATTTTGCATGTTGAATGAGGACCTCGAATATCGTAAGATTCTCTCATTCCAAACCTGTTCCATGTTAAATCAATCAAAACCATCCGCTTGCACATTACAAGTAGAGAGAGCTATGTGGATAAAAACTCTGTGTAAGAAAGAACTAAAAATGCCTCTTACGAACGGTTTGAGCTAAGGGTTGTCCGGATATTGGACAGAATGGTGCCCCCAGCGCTTGTTACTTCACAAGCATAAAGAAGGGAAGCTCAATAGATTTACCGTTATACCATTCATGATCTACGTCGTGGAATAGGCTTGGATGCCTTAAAAGATGTCTCTTTAATGATAAACATAAAACAATGGATTTCAGTAGAGATTTTATGATCGTTCATGAAAAACTAACAAAAGAAAAAGTTTCCTTTTAAAGAAGATCTATACTAGCCCTACTGGTATGCAATTATCTATCAAAAAAATAAAAAGTTGAAATCAATCTAACCGCTCTAAAGCAACAAATATTTTTTTCTGCGCTGCACGCAGTTCTACAACCCTGTTCCGCTCACGCTCAACAATTTCTGCTTTTGCATTTGCTATAAATTTGGGATTGTTTAACTTAAGCGATATTTTTTCAATATCTTGTTCAATTTTACTGACATCCTTCCTCAAACGAACACGTTCAGCCTCCAAATCAATCAACTGTCCTAATGGTAAACAAAAAACAGCCTCTCCCAAAATCATTTGTGCTGATATTTCCGGAACTTTATCAGAGAAATCAATAACTTCAATACGCGCTAATTTTTTTAGAAGTGCATCATAACGCTTCACACGCTCTCGCGTTACTTCCCCTCCTTCAACAACAACAAGAGGTGCTTGTGTCGCCACTGGAATATTCATTTCAAAACGTACAGACCGAATCCCTGTGACGACATCAATAAGCCAATTAATATCATCAGCAGCTTCTTCATCTATCAATGTTTCCTCTGGCCATTTTGTCAATGCGAGCATATCCTCACGCTTGATGGCTTGCGTTTCTGTAAGATACCACAACTCTTCCGTCATATAAGGCATAAAAGGATGAAGAAGTTTATAAACTTCATCTAAAACCCAAGCAGTACAAGCTTGAGCCTCATTTTTAGCATCTTCATTTTCCCCCTGAAAAATAGGTTTGAGAAGCTCCAAATACCAATCACATAATGTATTCCAAATGAAACGGTAAAGAGTGGCAGCTGACTCATTAAATTTATAGTGTTCAATACCAGTCGTAACTGCTGAAATTGTTTTAGATAACTCTGTTAAAATCCAACGATTAAGCGCCAGTTTTGCTTGTTCTGGTTTAAAAGCTGGATCATGCTTCACACCATTCATCTGTGCAAATCGGGTAGCATTCCACAATTTCGTAGCAAAATTACGATAACCAGCAATACGGGAAACATCAAGTTTTACATCACGACCTTGTGCTGCCATAATAGCTAAAGTAAATCGAAGTGCATCAGCACTATATTGATCAATAAGCTCTAAGGGATCAATAATATTTCCCTTTGATTTTGACATCTTTGCACCCTTTTGATCCCGTACAAGAGCATGCACATAAACCGTTGGGAAAGGAACGTCACCCATAAAGTGAAGTCCCATCATCATCATACGAGCAACCCAGAAAAAAATAATATCAAATCCTGTCACAGATAAAGATGTTGGGTAAAAAGTAGATAATTCAGTCGTTTTATTTGGCCATCCTAATGTTGAAAAAGGCCAAAGAGCTGATGAAAACCAAGTATCTAAAACATCCGGATCACGGATTAATTCAACAACCTCACCATAATGAGCAAAAGCTGAATCTAAAGCCTCTTTTTCACTTTTTTCAACAAAAACCGTTCCATCAGGACCATACCAAGCAGGAATCTGATGTCCCCACCATAATTGGCGAGAAATGCACCAAGGTTGAATATTTTCCATCCAATTGAAGTACGTCTTTTTCCAGTTATCTGGAACGAACTGCGTTTTGCCTTGTTGAACAGCCTCTATCGCTGGCTTTGCTAATTCAGCAGCATGAACATACCATTGATCTGTCAAAAAAGGCTCAATAGGGACACCACTGCGATCTCCATGAGGAACCATATGGGTATGATCATCAACAGAAGCTAAATATCCCTGTTCTTCCATCAAAGAAACAATCTTCTGGCGAGCAACAAAACGATCAGATTTATCGAGATTTTCTACTAACATTTTTAATTCATCTGATAAAATCAAACCATCGAAAAATGCTTCATTTTCACGAAGAAAAATCTCGGCTTGCTGGGTAAAAATATTGATCAAGCGTAAATGATTACGCTGTCCTACTTCAAAGTCATTAAAGTCATGAGCCGGTGTGATTTTTACAGCACCACTTCCAGCCTCAGGATCAGCATGGCTATCACCAACAATTAATAACCTACGACCAACAAGCGGCAAAAGAGCATTTTTACCGATAAGATTTTTATAACGCTCATCTTCAGGATTAACAGCAATTCCTGTATCACCAAGCATTGTTTCTGGTCGTGTTGTCGCCACTGTTATATAAGTTGTCGCATCATTTGGATCAAAAATTTTACCTTCAAGTGGATATCTAAAGTGCCACAAATGTCCTTGAACTTCTTTTTGCTCAACTTCAAGATCTGAAATAGCTGTCAACAATTTAGGATCCCAATTGACGAGGCGCTTATCCCTATATATCAACCCTTGCTTATAAAGCGTGACAAAGACTTCACGAACCGCCTGCGACAACCCCTCATCCATTGTAAACCGCTCACGCGACCAATCACATGAAACCCCAAGGCGACGCAACTGGTTTGCAATAACGCCTCCAGTTTCATAACGCCATTCCCAAATACGCTCAATAAACTTTTCTCTCCCCATTTCTTGACGCGTTGGCTCTTGACGTTCTGCAAGTTGACGTTCCACAACCATTTGCGTAGCAATCCCAGCATGATCCATACCAGGCTGCCACAACACATTTTTGCCACGCATCCGCTGAAATCTAACTATTATATCTTGAATTGTCGTATTGAGCGCATGCCCCATATGAAGTGAGCCTGTAACATTAGGAGGTGGAAGCATAACGCAAAAAGGTTCTGCATCGCTTTTAGAACCAGCTCCCGCTTTAAAAGCCCCACGAGTCTCCCATCTCTTTGCAACCCGTTGCTCTATAGAGGAAGCATCATAGTTTTTTTCTAACATTCTATCCATCCATAACGCCGCTGAAAAACACAATATATGATCAAAACCTGATCAGAATCTCGTGAATCTCAGCCATTCACTAGAGAGCTCGCAAAATCGCAAACAAAATCCCCATAAAATGAAAAACATAAAAATAATTAAGACGATTTTTTAATCGCCTTCACAATCTCTTCACGCAAAATATCTTCCAGCAAAATAGGCAATTTAGACTGTAACCATTCTGCTATAGCCGGACGCAACACATCCTTTGCAATCTTTTCTGCAGAAGAAATACAATATGCAGACAATTCCACATGACCATCCCTTCCAGCGTCTGACTGTGATTTCCTTATCTCATCTTCATATTCTTTTGCTTTATAAACAGAATTCCGTTCTTCAGAAGAAAGCTTCATCTTTTGCATATCCATACCAACTGTATTATTTTCTGCCTCTATATCCTCTTTCTCTTGCGTTATCTTCCCTCCTTGATTTTCAGAAGAAAGACCAATACGATCAGCTAAAGCTTTCATAGCATCATCAACCGATAAGGTTGTATCATAAATACCCTCGGATGCCACTTCTGAAGCATTCACTGCAACATCTTCATTTAAAAAGTGATCAGATTGAACCGCATTTTCTTCGATTATTTCACGAATAGATGTTAAAATTTCATCCATACTTGGCTCACGTAACACGCTTGAACTCTGTACCATACTTTACAACCTCTCAAAGACGCAACAACAAATAGAATCATATTTTCAGTGTATGCAAAAGAATTATAAGATCAACATGCCTCCTACGATATTTTCAAATATGCTTGTCATAAAGAGGGCGCTACACACAGTTTTCTACACTTAGTAAAAATAATATCTCGCCGCAATATCTTTCAACATATTCAACTGTTGATTTACTAATCTTTTAAAAACTAAAATAATTTAATAAGATTCAAAGAGATACTTTTATGTATTATCGGATATATTTAATTGTTTTTAAACCTAAATAACTTGCAGTCAATTTACCAATAGAAGATTGAACACTATAGCTCGCCACAACAGCATTACGCTCTGCCATTGCAAGCGCAATCTGAGCATTAATCAATAGAGTACGAGAATTTAAAACATCCAGCGTCGTTGCTTGCCCTACGCGATTTTCTTGAACACGACCTTTCAGAGCAATTTCAGCAGCACGAACACTTTCACGGTAAGCAACAACAGATGAGCGTGCGCCCTCCAACTGAAACCAAGCAGAAGTAAGTGCTTGTCGCGTATTACTATGCGCCAAATCGAGTTGAAGCTGCGCCTGTCCAAGCTGTTCCCTTGATTGGCGAATTTGCGCAGACGTACGCCCTCCTTCAAAGATTGGGACACTTACTGACAACCCTATCGATTTAGAAACGCCATCTTCTCCAACCCCGCTGTAGATTCGATTATAAGATGCAGTTGCAGAAAAATCAACTTTAGGGAGCAATGCCCCTTCTTTCGCCTTTACATTATAAACACTCGCATCGACTAAATATTTAGCATAAAGGATTGCTGGATGCATCACAACGCTCATTTGGTAAGCCATATCAAGGTTGACGGGAAAATCTTTGGCTACAGGTGGGCGTTTTAACTTTTCAGGATCAGAACCAATAACTTGTCGATACACTGCCTCTGCTGCTTTTACATCAGAACGAGCAAGACTCAGCTCTGAAACCGCCACGGAACGTGCAGCTTGAGCTTGAGCAAGATCAACATGCCCTCCTTCACCCACATCAAATTTTGCTTTATTTGAACGAACTTGTTCCTCAAGAGCTGCCAAATTTTCTCTCCGAAGATCGGCAACACGACGTGCGTGATAGACATTAGCATAAGCGGTCACCGCCTCCAGAAACGTATTTTGTTCAACATTACGAAGATATTCACGCTGGGCCTGCAACTTAACTTGAGCTGAAGAAAAGATATTTTGCGTGATAAAACCATCAAATAATCTTTGATTTAATCTCACTCCTATAGATCCAGAAGTGACATAAGGACCTGTAAAAGACTTATTGCGCCCATAGTTCCCAACCCCCTCAACCTGTGGCAATAGCCCCGATCGCGCAATGACAACATCATCACTGGATATACGCACAGCTGCACGTTCACTATTCAACTTAGCATTATATTTATAAGCCTTAGAAAAGGCATCCATCAATGTTTCAGCACAAACAGCCTCTGATAGAAAAACACTCAACACCAGCAATAAACACGCCTGAAACTTCTTGTTTACTCTAAACATAATACACACAATAACAAACCCCAAATAAATTACAAAATTATCTTTTATTCACAAAACAAACAAGCACTAAAACACAAAACCAGGTGTTTTGAAAAAACAAGGAAGAGGCTTTACAGCGAGGTTAAAAGCACGACGAGCCGAGATGATCCCATCTTCTTTTATATAGATTTGTGCAACAGCAGCATTTCCATGCCCTTCAACCACAACAAGACGTCCACAGTCTTTCATTTGATCAAAGATACCTTGAGGAATAAAATCAACAGATCCCTCAATGAAAATCACGTCATAAGGTCCCTCAACGGCATATCCTTTCTCTAATGGACCATGAACGACAACCACATTATCACATTGATTCCGTTCTAAAGCTTCAAGAGCACGTTCAAAGAGAGATTTATCACTTTCCAGCGCAATCACAGACCCTGCAAGTTTTGCAAGCAACGCTGCACAATAACCACTATTTGCACCAATATCTAAAACAACATCTGATGATTTTACAGCGGCAAGCTGTAGTAATTTCGCTAGAGACGCAGGTTTCATCAAATAGCGTGCAGGAACCCCATCTTGCTCTGGACATAGAACAATATCAGTATCAAGATAACTTAACACTTTCATATCTTCCGATACAAAATCTTCACGAGATACCGTTAAAAAGGCTTCAAGAACTGATAAATCCGTTACATCGACTGTACGAACTTGATTGTCAACCATTTTGCGACGAAGCTCAGCAAAATCTGCAACCATAACGAATATTTTCTCCTAACCTACAAAAAACAAACAAAACAGCGACAATAAGGGATAAAGATCTCTTAAACTATGGGCGTTACAAAAAAGGATACTACAGTCAACAATTAGATTTTAACTGTATAATCTCTCATACAAAAGTGTCTTCACAAGAATAGAGGGAAATAATCTATTTTCCTATACCTCATCTCCCTTAAAAGCCGTTTCGTTTAAAATCGGCTGGAGGCCTCGCCCGGAATCGAACCGGGATACAAGGATTTGCAGTCCTCTGCGTAACCATTCCGCCACGAGGCCTCGTCAACAAACATAAAGGTTTCAATAAGGGAAGGCAACGCATCCGTCAAGGTGTAGAAATATTCTCTCGCCTTTTTTCCTCTTATTACACAATTTATCATATTTTTTTAAAAAAAGTAATTTTATCCTTTGCAAATCAGTATTGCTTTGCTATAGCCTTTTCAACGAGATGATTGGGCACCATTCCCCGGTAGCTCAGCGGTAGAGCAACCGGCTGTTAACCGGTTGGTCGCTGGTTCGAATCCGGCCCGGGGAGCCACTTTTCTTTTATTCCACGTAGTTTATTGTTTTTTCTAAAGTTTTTAGACATGAGGGATTCGTTAATAAAAGTAATGGAATAGGATTTTTGCAATAAAGTAGAAACGCAATATCCTACGGGATGTGTTTTTTGCAATGAACGCAAAAAGCGATTGATTCATTTTAAATACTTTTTTCAAACTACCGCGCCTTTATAAGAGGACACTGCAATTATTTGCACATTATAAATTACGATTTCGTTCATCAGAGATGAATTATTAAGCTCCATCAGCAATGAATCGGTCTCATATATTTTTTCCCAAAGAAAGAATGATTTGTACTCAATAAAGGAATTAAACTTAAAAACCTGCTCATGAAGCAATCATTTTGAAAAATGAAAGAAACAACAATCAAGGTCATATATTATCTCCATACACCCCACATAACCTCCTCCCCATCCTAAAAGCAAAAAAACATAAAACAAGTCTGTAAACACTCCGACGTCTTATCTAACAGGTTATTTCTCCTGCTAACCACTTCAACGCTTTACAAACAACCTTGCCTTGTTCACCACACTGTCATAAAACATTTAATACATAAAATCTTATAGGCTTTATATCCCCCAAATAATAGTTTTACAGTAAAAACCAAGATAACGAGCTAAATTGTTAAGAATCCTGAGAAAGCCTTCAGAAATCATGACATTCTCGCTATTGTATTATGCAGTCACATGCTTTTTTAAAGAGATATCTCTTAAATCCGCCAAGACTCTTTCACAATGACACCCGTAAATGGTATAAAATGAAATCGATTGATCAGCCCCATCTTTATTTATAATAAAAGCCATACCATCGTACTATTTTCCAACTCTCAATCTCAGCAATCCCCCATTGCCTTGGAAAGAGTTTATAAAAATTATTTTATTTATTTTTCAAATGATTATCTATATGACAACTTCACACATCACGTGCAAGCGAATACTTTTGATTGATCCGCATAAATAACTTCAAAATGAAAAAAATACGATATAATGAATTATTCAATATATAAAACAATGAGTTATTATTAGACATCAATTTTAAAATTAAAAGTTATCATTAAAGATAAAACACATCCTTTATAAAAATAGTTTTATATAAATAAAATCTACTTTTATTCCCATTTAAAAAAATAGGAATAAAGCAAATAAATAATTGCCTCTACAATAAAGATTTTTAATAAATCCAAAAAGTTAGAAGTTTTCATTTCTAAAAAATGAAAACCTCTAAAGGATCTTCTTACTTTGATAAGAGTATTTTATAGCTCTTTTCAATTGAGAATAAATCAACAAAAGTAAAAAATCTCCAGTACATGATCTTTTTTCAAGACTTTATCTAAGCAGCCCTCTTAACTGATTTTCGAAAACGAAGAGGCTTTGCACGCTTTACTACTGCTTTTGCTTTTTTATGCCTCTCATTTTGAGGTGAAGAATTCTTTCGTTGCAACTGTGCAGCATCATCTTTTCGACTTACAAACTGTTTTTGACGTTTAGATTTTTTAAAACGGCGTTCCTTATCATTTGCTTTTTCTCTACTTTCTCGCACAATTGGCTTTTCTGGAAACGCTGCAAATTGTTCTGGAACAGACTCAGCCACCAATTTCATACGAATCAAGCGCTCTATAGCACGCAAGCGGGACCTTTCTGTCTTCTCATCAAAAAGCGTAAGTGCTTCACCTGATGCACCATTGCGTCCTGTACGACCAATACGATGCACATAACTTTCAGCTTCATCTGGTAAGTCGTAATTAATAACGTGGCTTATCCCTGGTATATCAATACCGCGTGCAGCAATATCTGTTGCCACTAGGATCTGCACAGATCTTTCACGAAAAGCTTTTAAAGCAGACTGGCGAGCACCTTGTGATTTATTTCCATGAATTGTTGCGACTAAATATCCTACCTTTTCTAAACTACATGTGACAGCATCTGCCCCATGTTTAGTTCGAGTAAAAACAATAACCGAATCAAAAGCTGGATTTGTCAAAAGTTTACTTAAAACATTCTTTTTTTCATTCGTAGGAACACAATATAATTTTTGGCAAATCTCTACAGCCGTAGTACCTTGAGGAACAACTTCAATTTTAACCGGATCATTGAGCAAACATTTTGCAAGCACAGCAATTTCCCTCGGCATTGTTGCAGAAAAGAGTGCTGTCTGACGCTCTTGATGCAAAAGCTTTGCAATTTGCTTAACATCATGAATAAAACCCATATCCAACATACGATCTGCTTCATCCAAAATCAAAAAACGAGATTGGGAAAGATCAACACACTTTTCACGAACAAGATCTCTCAAACGCCCTGGAGTCGCTATCAAAACATCCACACCTGCTTCCATACGTTTAATTTGTTTTAAACGTGATACGCCCCCAAAAATAAGACATGTTGAAAGATGTGCTCCTTTCGCCGTAGTGCGAATCGTTTCATCAATCTGCACAGCAAGTTCACGCGTTGGAGCTAAAATCAAAGCGCGTGCAGTTTTAGGGCAGCGTTTATCACCTAAAGCCAAAATCTGACTTAAAATAGGCAAACTAAATGCCAAGGTTTTTCCAGAACCTGTCTGAGCAACACCTAAAATATCGTGTCCTTTCAACATAACTGGAATAGCTTGTTCTTGTATAGGTTTAGGTTTACTCATCCCAGCAATGAGTAAATTTTTAATCAAAAGAGTAGGCAAACCTAACTTTGTAAAAACATTTTCTTCTTTTATAGGCAAAATAAAATCTTTCCTTAGCTGAAGAACTCAAAAGAAGTAACCATCTGAACTCTCCACTCAAGAATCCGCGCAAGAGAAATCCCTGACATTTTAAATGAAGCAACGCCTAAAAAGCGGCTTGCGCAACTCATGAACACCTTGAAATCAAGATAAAGGCGTATAAACTTCACTTTACAAAAAGCCAACAAACCAGCCTAAATGCCTTCATCTCTATTATCTTTGGATTATGATAAAAAAGCAAGAACTTTACGAAATACATTTATCATGAATAAAAACAATATTTAGATCGTTTACTTTTTGATGATTGTGTCCATCGGTAAATGTACCTTGATAAAATCAGGATAAATCTCGAGAAAAACTGGATTTTGTAAAGTTTTTTGACCGCCATAAATTAAATACCATTGGTTTTTATCAAAAATCGCCAAAGTTTTATATTGAATGATGCGATCTTTCATCTCAAGAACTGTTGGAATTAAAGCATACAAAGTACCGTTATCAGTTTGTAAATACTCTATATTTTCTTTATCTAAACAATAAGCACCAGAAGGCAACCCCTCAAATTTCTTATGCAACTGTTGAAGAAAATCACTACGTAAAGCACTCTCTGTTGTATTCAATCGATGTGCCATCTCTTTATAAAGCCGCTCAGGCATATAACGAGAAATAGGCATAAAATCCCCATTTTTTATAGCATTATTGACATCAACAACGACTCTTGAAAGTTCATCTTTTTGTACTATTGTTGGCTGAGATGCTAAACTCTGTTGATTAACAATCAAAAAGAAAAATAGACTCAGCACCGAATAAAAAATAGGTTTCATCATTATACTTCTTGTTTTAGTAAAATTTCAGTTTCTCAAATAACAAAATCAAATAACGTTTGATCATCAGTAATATCACGATAACGCCAACCTAACGCTTGAAATTTTTCCTCTAAAAGACAAAAATTACCGTATTTTTTTGTTTCAATCGCAACCAATACAGAACCAAAGTTTCTCGCTGACTTTTTAAGATATTCAAAACGTACGATATCATCATCTGGTGATAATGTGGAAAGAAAATGACGCAATGCACCAGGATGTTGCGGAAAACTAAAAATAAAATATTTTCTCAACCCTTGGAAACGTAAAGAACGCTCTTTAATTTCTGGCAAACGCTCAAAATCAAAATTACCTCCTGAAATAACGAGAAGAATTTTTTTCCCCTTTAACTCTTGAGGAGGAATACTGTTAAGCGCATCAATCGATAAAGCACCAGCCGGTTCCAGAACCACACCTTCAACATTAAGCATTTCAACCATCGTAGAACAAACGCGGTTTTCAGGAACCGTAATGACAGAATCAGGGGGAAATTGCTTTAGAATTGTATAGTTTAGAGCACCAATTTCAGCCACAGCAGCACCATCTACAAAAGTGTCAATGCTTTCAAGCTTGACGCGTTTTCCACTCTCCAAACAAGCAAGCAAACTTGCAGCTCTTTGCGGCTCAACAAAACGAAGCTTTGTTTTCCAACCATATTCATGTAAAAACTTGCTCACTCCACTTGCCAAACCACCCCCCCCTACCGGCACAATCATCAAATCTGGCTCACTTTCTCCATTGAGTTTTTTCCATTGTAAAGCAGCTTCACAAAGCACTGTTGCCTGCCCTGTAATAATGCGAATATCATCGAAAGGTGGAGCCATTACACCACCGCTCTCTACGACAAAGGATTGCGCAGCTTCATAACATTGATCAAATGTTTCACCAACCAAACGAATATCAATGAATTCTTTACCAAAAATACGTGTTTTTTCAATTTTTTGTTGTGGCGTTGTCATAGGCATGAAAATCACGCCTTTACGTTTAAAATAACGACAAACAAAAGAAACCCCTTGCGCGTGATTCCCCGCTGAAGCACAAACAAATGCAGAATCTGGTGATATACAGCTAAGCATTTCTGAAACAAAATTGAAAGCACCACGAATCTTATAAGACCGCACCGGTGTTAAATCTTCACGCTTTAAATAAATTTCTGCATCATACTTTTGACTAAGAAAATCATTTCTTTGAAGTGGTGTTTCAGCAAACACGTGATGCAATCCCACCATAGCTTTTGTGACGTCTTGAATAAATTGACTCATAACACTAATCATTTCATACTTTATTTACATTATAAAAGCTTTTTCTATCGATAAAGGAAACTATTGTCAGTCAAAATTTCACTAAAAAATGAAAAATGTTTCTTTTGTCATTAATTCTTGATTCAATAAAAGATATAGCTTATGAGAGAACTCACATCGCGGACGTGATGAAAACGGTAAACATAGCAGACTTAAAATCTGCCGGTCGAAGACCTTGCGGGTTCAAGTCCCGCCGTCCGCACCAGATTATCTTAATCTCTCTTATTTTCCAATGATTTATTAAAAATCAAAAAAAATTAAAGCACCTTCTAAACCACCTTTCGTAACTTTATTATAACGCTATAAGACGGCACCGCGGTGGTACTAAAATACGAATCATTGCTGCTTTTTGAGGTACCTTTTTAGCACTTTGACCTCCTCCTCGTCTTTATAGGATGGAGAGGCAATCAATATTGCTAATTTGGGATTGGCTTATACTCTTCATGACTCTTGTAAAACGACGCAAAAGCTCAGAAAAGAGATAGATGCAAAAGACAAAATAATAGATAAAGAAGCTGAAATAATACGTGCACAAAAAGATGTGATTCAAAAACAAGAAGAGTTAATTCGAAAATCAACTGCTTCTAAGATTATTTTTCCTCGAATGGCAGTAAAAAATTGGCCCAAAAGTAGTTTCAAGTACTTTCTCACGACCATTTTTTCAAAACAGGCAATCACAACACGCTCTGTCATAGCGCACATATAAATACGCAACAGCCTTCATGGGGGAAGATGATCATCAATACACAAACCGTTCTCTGCCTTGATCTAGATCTAAGACAGGCTGGGCGATTTCTCGTGTAGACAGCAGTATAACAAGTGGCACTTGTCAATTTTGAATTTTTTCGTTTTCAAGGCGATAGTAGGCGCTATTTGCGTTTTCAGCAATGGCTTACAAAAATGAAAATCACAACAGATAAAGTCAATGCCTCACAAGAAAAGATGATTAAGACGGTGTGTGCAAAAGAATACAATCCAAAAGATGACAACGAAGCAAATGCTTTAGCAATTTTATATTTAGTTAAAGAAGGGAATGCGCATGTCTAATACAATGCCATGGATAAGATTCCTTTTGAATGACTGGAACAGTGAGATAGATGGAATGACATGAGAACAAAGGGGCATTTATATAACGCTTTTCATTCGCATATATGACAAAAAAGCACCAATTAAAACAGATTTTGAAATGCTTGCCCGCGCTTGCAATTGCTCGCAAAAAAGTTTGCAACTATTGTCGAATATCTCATGAAGAATGGTAAATTTCTTGAGAAAGATAATGGTTTGTCGAATACGCGCATTGAAGAAGAGCTAAAAGATTTTACTGATAAAAAAGCGCCCATATCGCAAATTCATAGTGAGGCTGGAAAAAAGGTGTACAATAAAAAACGCTATAAAAAACATTTTAATGATTTTGCTGAAGCAAACGCTAAGCAAAATCAAGCTATAAAGAACCAGAATAAGAATATATATATAAACTAAAACTATCATTTTAGCAAAAAAAACTGCTTCTGAAAATTTAGAAACAAACGAACAGGTTGACGAACCAACATAGGTTGCTGCTGTTGAGACCACATCAGAGCAAATCGAAACGGGTGTAGAAACCCAACCTTCCATTCACGAGCAAGAGAACATTACGAAAAAGCTAAACGGGTTAGAAATGACAGTGGCTGTCGTACCCCTGATAATTTCGAACCTGTTTATGATTTCGCAATCGAAGAGGGATTTCCTCCAGAGCGTATCAAAGCCGAAATGGCAAAATTTCGAGATTTTTGGAAAGCTAGAACAGGCAAAGATGCACGCAAAACGGATTGGAAAGCAATGTGGCGCAACTGGGTGCAAAAAGCTATCGAGGATTTAGAGAACGGAAAAAACTATGGAAATCACTCTCAAAGGCAAAAAAGTGTAGATGAACGCATCTCAGACAGTATCCTTGATATCGGGCCTCGAGGTCACTTTGAAACACATTCACGAGATGATAACTCTGGAGTTTCCTTTAGTTTTGAAAAGTGGCAAGCATTGACACAACAGCAGGAAGCGATTGCCTTAGAAGCGTGTGATCAACTTCACGAATTGTTTTCAATAAAAGTGAGTAAAGAGGACATAACCAAGGCAATTCGGATGCTTTCGGTGTGGTTTAAAAATTTCGCAACAGACAAATCATGAAGATATGGCGCTTACCTATGGAATGGTTTTGGAAAGTGTTTCTGCGTAGTCACTCATAAAAACGGTCAAACGGATTTTATGCGATGAGGTAGAAGGTTTATCGGATACGTTTTTCCAAGCACTCGTGAGTTAGTAAAATTATGTCGTGATTTGGAAAATAGTCTTTTGACAAAAACCAATCTTGTACACCAGGCTGTTTTGAACACCCGTGAAAAAAGGCTGAAAGAAAAAGCAATGAGAGAGAATTCAAGACCACTCACGTTGGTTGAAAAGCAAGTGAAAAACATTGCAGGTTAGCAAACTAGTGAAAATTTCTAATCGTTTTTTGATTGGATGTGCATTTAAATCGACAAAATGGCACCGTACAGAGTGATTTAAAGATTTTACGATAAAAAACCTATCATATAAAACGCTCTGTACAGTCAAATTTGAGGCAAATAGACAAATTTGTAAAATTAGGATTAAAGCATGTTCATTTTAAAACATCTATTCTTAAAAAACCGTAAACAACCCATGCGAAAGAGGTTTGTTGCAACGGCAGTGGGTATGTCCCATGGGGGATGGGACAGAGGAGTATTTTTACAACCTCTACGAATACGAAGACGGTACAAGAGAGTGTGAAAAGTTTGATGGTGATCAGTATTACAAAACACCTAAAAATGCGGATTTTAGTACCAAAGCGCAAGTAAAAGCATGGGTTTACGGTGGTGATATTCCGAAAAGCATTCTCAATTACGAACCTCTTATAGACGAGATCAACAGAGAGATCAAAAAATTATCGAAAACCGCAAGAAATAAATATGTTTACAGATAAGCAGCTAAGAGCCTTGTTTGGTATTATAACTTTTATATTTTTATGTTTTTCAGAAATTAAAAAAATATTGACTTTATTCAGAGTATATTGCGTATTGCTCTAAATGCGCTTCTTAAACATTTGCACAAAAGCATTAAAAGCTATTGAATCATGGACTTTATGTTATATTTTTATATAATATTAGAGAGGGCGTTTTATGCACAACAAAATTACGTAAAGTTGGAGGATCCGTTATGCTCTCTATACCGCCTGCATTGTTTGATGTTCTTCATCTTACTGAAAATATGCAAGTGGGTTTGGCTATTGATAATGGACAATTGGTTGTAAAACCACAAATATCGCAAAATTACACTCTTGAAGAATTGTTAGCCGAATGTAATCCTTCGGACGATTTTGCGGATAAAGATGTAGAGTGGTTTGATGCTAAGCTTATTGGCAGAGAGCTCTTGTAATGAAGCGGGGTAAAATTTGGTTTGTATCGCTTGACCCAACCTCTGTCTATGAGAAAAAGGAACGCGTCCTGTACTGATTGTGTCACCGGAGGCGTTTAATCGTTTAACAAAAACACCCATTGTTTTGCCCATTACGAGTGGAGGAAATTTTGCTAGAATAGCAGGCTTTGCTGTTTCATTGGTGGGAACAGGGCTGCATACAACAGGTGTGATACGCTGTGACCAACCGCGTGCTTTAGATATAGTAGCGCGTAATGGAAAAAGAATGGAAACTATTCCATATATAATTATGGATGAAGTCTTAGCAAGGTTATCAACATTTCTTACTTGAATTTTTTCTACACTTTTAAATGTTTAAAAACACCAACTTTAGGTAAAAAGTAAAAAAGCATAAGATCATGATTTTTTTCTGCGGACAATCAGCTAATCAATTTTTCACAGAATAAAAATCAATATTTGACTAATGATGTCATTAATTATGACTCAAAAGGAGCCATAATGAAAGCTGTCATCACTACGTCAATGTGTGTTGTTGGAGACAATAAAAGCGCTGTTCGCTTTGAACCATTACCCCCAATAATCCATTTGTTGAAGTTTCTAATCAGGTCTACGCACGTCTCAAGCGCGCCAATGCTGCAAAACCTTTTGTTGACGTCAAAACAACAGCAAAACCTAAAAAGACAGTTGAACAAATTAAGCAGATAGAACAAGAAGTAGCACAAACATTATCTGAACCAATGACTGAAGAAACCTTACTCGAAAAACCAAAAGCATCTAAGGTCTCTCAATCATCAACACCTACTCTTAAAAAGGCTTAGACGTTGAAGTTAATTATCCACCAAAAATGGTATCTTCAACAGGCAAAAGATACCTTCACAAGCCTTCAAGCCCCTCGCCTTAATTGGGCTCTGCGTAATGCTCTAAACACTACAGCAAAACAAGTTGAACGCTTCACTGAAAAGCAAGTTGCAGACATCTCATCAGCCCAAATAAAGCGTATAAGAAGAGGTGTTTATATTAAAGAAAAGGCGACAGCAAGGTTTCTTGAGACAGATATCATTGGTCCTGGAACACCGATACTTCTTAAATTTTTTAAAGCAAAAGAACAAAACGCAGCGTGGCTTACAAAATGTTTGTAAAAAAACAAATCTTGCCCATGTTTTTATCAAGGATCGGAGTTTTCCAAAGCGTGTTGAATTAAAAAAGCTGAATGGTAATGTTTTTCAAAGAGTGGATGGAAATCAATTCCCCATTGCAAAACAAGAGGGACCCTCAATTGCTAGGGTGATGTCAAAGCCAGAGATTACAAGTGCTATTGCACAATATGCCAATGAAAGATTAACCAAAAATATACAGAGACAACTTTCTCGTCAAGAATACGCTGCTAATAAGAAAGGCTAGATCATGTTCTCAAGCTTTATCTATATCTTACATATCCTTATGAGTTTATGCATTACACACTTTGATTGCAATTTTAAAAACAGATTATCACTTATGCTTTGTTTTTCCATAAAAAAGTCAATAAAATCAATATAAAAGGTACTTCCCAGCGGGTTGGCTTCGTTGCGGAACAGGCTAGTGCGAACTATCGCTAGCGACAGAATTTTCAATTTGACTGTACATTGTACACTTAACTCATTGATAGATAACAATTTCAATATGTACACTGTACAGTATGTGAAACGTTTTCTTAGCAAAAAGTAATTTTTATTACTGGACAATTCTAGTAATAGGTATTTTCAAATCAGGTGCCTCAAAAACACCTTAAAACAACTAGCGGATTAGTTGCCGAAATAACTAATCTTCCGCAATTTAAAAGCTTTAACTCATTCTATGCTACATGCATATAATAGCTTTGTCAGGTGTGGCTATGCCATATCCCCCCCTTCGGGGAAAGGCATAACGACGGACTAGATGCCGTGTTTCTTAGCGACCAGCACTCTTTTAGAATGTCATTAAGGAACGTCTAACATCTAAGAATTCTTTATGAATACCATTATTAAAATTACTGAATTATGTGGCAAAAGGCATGACAATATTATGCGTGACATCAAGAAAACGCTTGAAGAACTTAACGCCCTCAAATTTGAGAAGGTTGATTTTGGTGGGCACTACCTTGATAACATAAGGTGAAAGCCGCCCTTGTTATAACCCGCCAAAGCGTGAATGCTTAATTCTTGTTTCTAGTTACAGCACTGCCTTACGAGCAAAGATAATTAACCGTTGGAAAGACAAGTAGCTATTCCATAAATTGATTACTCCAAACCCGAAGTATTACTTGGCGCCTTAAATCATCTACAAAATCAAATTGAGCAGAAAGACCATGTTATTTCAGAATTAGCACCAAAAGCAAAAGCTTTAGAAGGCTTAAAACGCTCTGATGGTTTGTTTGGTTTGTTTGGTTTGTTTGAAACCGTGAAGATGTTGGAGATAAGACCAAAGGATTTAATAGATTACTTGCGTAAAAATGATTGGGTGTATCGACGTGCTCCAAGTGGTCCATTGTTACCTTAATCAGGATAAAATCAACAAAGGATTCATGGACTGTTCTGCCATCACCATTCAAAAACCGGATGGAACAGAAAAGGTGCTGCCTTCAACAAAAATCACACTTAAAGGATGGGCAGCATGTTTGAGAGAACAAGTCCACGGAGGCGTGCAATGAAGGTAGATTCTAACTTCTTATGCGATTTATGGATGGCATTATCTCAATTTTCTAGACATGAAAATATGAGTGATAAGATTGTACTGCTCTGGTTGACATCATGAGTTTAGTAGAAAAAGCTTTGATTTTAAAACTTCAAGATGAAGTGCCAATCCTTCTTTCGATATCTTTCTCATCTGACGCTCCATAAAAAAGCCCCACATCAGTGGGGGCTGGATAAAATGATGTTCTAATCAATCTCGCGTTAATTATAATAAAGTGGCTCGCTACATCCACGGGCGCCTATTTTTTCATCTTCTACATAACGAGAATGCGCAAAATTCCGTACAAGATGATCATTGTTAGAGCCACCAGTCCAATCGCCTCCTCCCAACATACCATTTATGGATAACATGTAAGTTTTATGTAAAAATAACTTGCTGTATTTATACAGCTTTTTTACAGTGAGGGACGCGTAAATAAAAGTTAGGGAATAGGATTTTCTAACATTTGTCTACAACAGTAGCATTTTCTTTTCTTTGCGCTTCGCTAATCA
>NZ_JBHIPD010000020.1:0-23419 GCF_042195865.1 Bartonella sp. AP36NXGY
CAAATTGCGATTTTGAGCAGAAAAGAAAAAGAGGCTTTAAATGATCTTTGAAAGGTCTTTGAAGACCCTTTGAGAACCCCTTAAAAACTCTTTGAAAAAAAATAAATTGGTACAAAACCTAGTGGCAAATTATACAAAACCTGCTGGCAAGTGTAGTTTGACACTAGGTTTTGTACTAAGTGGGAAAAGGTGGGATTAGGTAGGAATACGTGATAATTTGTTGTTTTTATGTATAAAATTTAGCATTAAAAGCGCGTTTTGTCAAAATAGATTTTGACACCTAAAATTGTAAAAAAGAGCGAAAAAGAGTGAAAATTAGAAAAAAGTGCGTTTTCATGGTAAAAATGAAAGAAGGCTTTGAAAGGTCTGTGAAAACCCTGTGAAAAATTTTGAAACGTCTGTGAAAGCCCAGAAAACCGCCTTTGAAGACCCTGTGAAAAAAATCAATCCAAAAGTTCAATTGACTCCAAAATCAGCCAAAAATAACCAAAAAAGCAAAAAAGATTTTCACCTATTGATGATTATCTATTTTTAGAGGCAATATATACTTATTAATCAAATAGTTATATTATTTTTTTAATGTAAAAAGATTTTCATATCGATTTTTCATATTAAAGAGGCATTAAGCTGTATCTTATTTAGTTTCTGGATGTGCATTTTCAGCTTCTATTTGACGCTTTAAATGCAATTTTAGAAGAGGTAAAATAAGCTCGATTTCTTCCGTGTCGTTGATGTCTTGAACAAGCTCTTGCAACTTTATACAAAGTTCCGCCGCGCGTTCCGCTATATCTTCAGGAGGGATCTTTATATTTGCATCGCGATAGGTTGTATAAGCTATGCGACCAAGCTTTTTCATGAGACCAGCAGGGATGGTAGGTGCTTTAAAACCAGCTGCTTTCGCTTTTGCCATGTTACTAAACATTTCACCTTCACCCGTAACGAGCCAATCTAAGGATATTCCACAGCGATCTTTATATATTCGCATTATAGATACAGGGGGTTCTTGTAAACCCGTTTCATAATTGCGCATAGTCGTTTCGGGAATTTCAAAATGTCTAGCAAATTGCTTACGCTCTGTGAAACCAAGGGTGTGTCGTATTTCACGCAATCGTTTTGCTAGTTCTGTTTTAGGTTCTAGTTCGGGGCGTGCCAAAAATGCTCCTTATTTATATTTAGGTTAGCTTAAATTACAGGATTTTAAAAAGAGATTCCCCATTCATCTTAGAGAGGCATTAAGCCGTATTTTGTGTAGTTTCTAGATGTACTCTTTCAGCTTCTATTTGACGCTTTAAATGCAATTTTAGAAGAGGTAAAATAAGCTCGACTTCTTCCGTGTCGTTGATGTCTTGAACAAGCTCTTGCAGTTTTTTATAAAGTTCCGCCGCGAGTTCCGCTATATCTTCAGGGGGGAGTTTTATTTTAGCATCGCGATAGGTTGTATAAGCTATGCGACCAAGCTTTTTCATGAGTCCATCAGGGATAGTAGGCGCTAAATCTATAACTTTCGTTACTTCCATAAACATTTCGCCTTCACCTGTAATTAGCCAAGTTAAGTTGACATTTAATTGCTGTGATAAAGCAGTCAAAAATTCCACATTGGGAAAAGTGGTCCCTCTTTCAGCATGGTCATAAATTGCTTTTTTAATACCTAAACGGGTAGCTATCTGATCTCGATTAAGCTCTAAGCTTTCTCGTATCAAACGTAACCGCTTTGCCTGTTCTGTTTTGGGTTCAATTTCTTTTTTTGCCACAAATTACATAATAATGCAAATATTGCGTTGACTTAATGCATTTTTTGCATTATACCTCTAATTACCGCCCGATATTGAGGGCAGATATTTTACAATTAACCCCACAAAAAACGGATGGTTTGAGCATCCGTTTGAAGCAGGAGCGAAAGTTATGACAACCACCCAAACATGCATTCAAGTATGGGATCGCCATAGTATTTTAGCCGAGCTACGCCGCCGTAATATGACCTTGGCGGAGCTCGCGAAAGCTTATCAACTATCGTCATCCAGTGTTCAACACATTTGGACACGGTCTAACGAGAAAGCCGAACGCGCTATTGCCGATTTTATCGGTTTGCCCGTCGAGCAGGTTTTTAGCGACCGCTACCCCAAAAGTCGCCGTCGCATTTTTAAAGCAGCAAAACATGCCAATACAGATTCGCGTGCGCATTCTGCTTTGCGCGGGAATGCTGCTTGAACTTCGTTACACGGCTTTGCGCTTTTGCGCATTTGCCATGAATTTAAATACCATAAGATAAAAAGGTTTATCAATGTCTAAAGATCAGTACGAAATAGGCAAGATAAATTGCATAGAGTTGCATCATAGAACAGCCGTTTGCATGGGTTGGTTCTGGCGATTAGATGGTGGTCATATTGTTTTTATAGGGGGTGGTTATGGTTGCTGCTTGTAATTTATGGACCCCAGATGTCAGAAACGATATCGTTAATCCTTATTCAGAAGTTGAACGTTTACAGGTGATGCTTTCCTGTTCTTTAAAAGCCGTGAGTAGTGGATTTAAGCATCTGCCAATCCGGTATATTATTGACCCCCCGCATGGCTTATTTGATGCGGCGTTAGCACGACAGATTGTTATTCATATTTTGCATTATCAGTTTGAGGTGCCACGGCGGCGTATTGTTGCGATACAGGCACGTCAGCGGACTTCTATTTCTCTATCTATGCAAGTGATTAACCGGCGTTTGGAAGAACCCGTTTTTGCGAAAGCTTATCGAAGATGGGCGGGGCGTGCGATGGATTTATTCTTTAAAGAGATCAGAAAGGCGGCAGCGTGATGGCACAGTTTCAAAAGCTTGCTCTTGATGTGATTGTGGTGCCGGAGCGTATACGCCCTGTGGATGATGAGCATGCCAAGGCACTTGCACAATCGATGGCGCGGGAGGGATTGATGAATCCGATTACGGTGCGCCATACCCCCAATGCTAAGGAAGGTAATTACACACTTATAGCTGGTGCGCATCGGCTTCGTGCTGCTGAGCTTTTGGGCTATAGTGACATTGATGCGGTTGTGGTGCAGGCTGATAAGGACAATGCCGCGCTTTTAGAGGTTGCTGAAAACCTCTTTCGCAATGAATTGTCAGTGATTGATCGTGCGCTTTTTGTCCAGACTTACCGCGAATTGTGGGAAAAGAAGTATGGGGAGATTAAGATTGGTCGGAATAAAAAATCAAAGGTGCAACTTGCACCTTTGATCGACGGTGATGGGCATTTAGAGCAATTGGGTCAAGTTGACCCTATTGCTCAACCGAGCAATAGTGCAAACATTGCACAATTGCATGATGAAAAAAAATTCGGTCAAGTTGACCGAATTTCTCATACCGATGAAGATAGTGGCAAAGAGATCGCTTTCTGCTTTGCTAAACATGTGGCAGATCGCATTGGTTTATCTGAAGAGTCAGTGAGACGACTTAATCGTATTTCCAAGTATTTACAGCCAGAATTACGCTCTGTTTTGCGGGGGACGGCATTGGCGGATAATCAAGCGCAATTGTTGAAGCTTGCCAAGATGGAGCCGGTTGCGCAACGGCGGGTGGCGATTGCTTTGCAACAGGTTGATGGAGATTTACGGCGGGCTGTTGATTTGGTCAATGGGGTTAATACGCCACCGCAAATTAATGAACAAGAGCGGGTTTTTGCTCAGTTATTGGGTGTGTGGCAGAGAGCGGATGCACAGACACGGGCGCGGTTTTGCGCTTATCTTGCAAGAGAACGGGGGGAGGTGCTGTCATGAAGAGGCATGGTTGCGGGCAGCTTGATTTTTTCCAAAAGCCGGTTTTTCCTTGTCGTGAACCCGTTGCGCAGATTGATTTAGGGCGGTTTCGCTCGCGCATTAAGCGAGCGATGGCGCGGGCTTTGAGAGAATGCCGGCATGAGCGCAGTGTGATTGCAGAGCGTATGGCGCATTATTTAGGGATTGGGTGTTTAAGTAAGGCGAGTTTGGATGCTTATGTGGCAGAAAGTAAGCAGGTGGATATTTCCCTGCCGCGTTTTAAGGCATTTGTGCGGGCGACAGAGGCATTTTGGCTCTGGGATGAGGTGGTGAGTGAAGATGGATTGTTGCTGTTGCAAGGGGATGAGGCACGTTTAGCAGAGATTGCGCGGTTGCAGCAGGAACAGCGGGAGATTGCAGCGCAATTGAAAGCCATGCGCGCAACGCCGGTTCGCATTAAAAGGGGGCAGCCATGAAGGAATGGTTTAGTATTGCCGAATTGGCTGAGGCAGCTTTGCCAGGGTTGCCGAAAACAAAGATCGGTCTCAACAATCTTGCGCTTAAGAAATGGCGTTTGAATACACAATTGTTTCGCCAAACATTAGGCAAAACCAAGCCGGTTTGGGAGTATCACATTTCTTTATTGCCGGAGGGGGCGCGGGCGGCGTTGTTGGTGCGGGCAGGTGGGGTTTGTGTAGAAGAAAAGACAGAGAAAAGCGATCAAAAGACAAGTATTTGGGTGCGTTATGAGGGGCTTTCAAAGGCGCATAAAAGGCGCTGTGAAGAGCGTTTGAAGGCACTTTGCTTTTGGGAAGATTTGCTCCATGCCGGTATGGGTGTGCATGATGCGGCAAGTTTGAGTGCGGTGCAATTTGGTGTGAGCCGGATGTCGCTTTTTAATTGGCGGCAGATGGTGGAGGGGTATGAGCGCCCTGATTGGTTGGCAGCTTTAGCGCCTTGTTATGGTGAGGAGAATGTTTCGCAATTTGCGCCGTGTCATGAGGGGGCGTGGGAGGTTTTTTGTTCGGATTATTTGCGCCCCTCTAAACCTGCTTTTTCAGCATGTTATCGGCGGATGGTTTCGGTTGCGCAGGAGCGGGGTTTTGAGCCCATTCCTTCAGAGCGGGCTTTGCGGCGTCGTTTTAAGGCGCAAATTTCCAAAGCGGTTGTGGTTTTAGCACGTGAGGGAGAAGAAAAGGCAAAAAAGCTTTATCCAGCCCAACGGCGTGATCGCTCAAGCCTGCATGCACTGCAAGCTGTGAATATGGACGGGCATAAGCTGGATGTTTTTGTGAATGTTCCTTGGACAGAAAAGCCTGTGCGGCTTTATCTGATTGCGATACAAGATCTTTATTCGGGCAAGATTTTATCGTGGCGCTTATCGGATGCTGAGACTTGGGAAATCGTTCGTTTGGTGATTGGGGACATGGTGGAAGCTTATGGCATACCAGAGCGCATGACCTTGGATAATGGGCGTGCCTTTACCAGCAAGTGGATTTCTGGAGGTGTGCAAAACCGCTTTCGTTTTAAGATTAAGCCGGATGATCCGCAAGGGCTTTTGACGAGTTTGGGGGTGCAATTGCAATGGACCACCCCTTATAGCGGACAGTCTAAACCGATTGAGCGGGCATGGCGTGATCTGGCAGAAGCGATTTCCAAACATCCCTTTTGTGCGGGGGCTTATACGGGCAATAAACCGGATGCCAAGCCTGAAGATTATGGCAAGCGCGCGATAGGATTTGAAGCGTTTAAAGCCCATGTTGGGGCGCAAATTGTGGCACACAATGCGCAAGCAGGGCGTAAGGCGGTTAATTGTGCGGGGCGCAGTTTTGATGAGACCTTTACTGAGAGCTTGCAAGCCGAGGGGACGATTATTCGGCAAGCAACGGCGGCACAACGGGCTTTATGGCTTTTAACCTCTGAGGCGGTGCGTGCGCAAAAGGGTACGGGGGAGATTCATTTTTATGGCAATCGTTATTGGGCGCGGGCGTTGAATGAGCATGCGGGGAAAAAAGTGATTGTACGCTTTGATCCGGATAATTTGCATCAAGATTTACGGGTTTATGATTTGAACAATCGGTTGCTTTGTCTGGCACCATGCCTTTGTGATGTAGGTTTTTATGACCAGCAGGCGGCGCGCTTGAATGGGCGTTTGCGTAAAGAATATGTGAAGGCTGTTAAAGCAGAAAAACAGTTGGCAGCAAAGCTTGCACCTGATCACTTGGCCGATGTTTATGGGCGCCTTGAGAAAAAGGATGAAGCGTTCAAATCGAAGCTTCCGATAAAGCCAAAGGTGAGCCGCTTGATGCCAAACAATGTGGGGAATTTAGCTTTGAAAGCAGACGATGATGAGGTTTTGGGGGAGGAAGAATTCAGTCAACACTTGCATAAAGCTTTGAGAAAGCTTTCCGCCTCTGATGAGGGGCGTGAGGTGATCAAGTTTCCTAAACGATAGGAAAGGAAAGAGGGGGGATTTGTAAGAATTCTCAAAAGGAAGCTGGTTTTGTATCGCGTACCAGGTTGAAGCGTTAACAAAGAAAGGGGGGAGGAATCTTAATCCTTTAAAAGTCTAATCAATACATGAAGTTTCTAGGTATCTTTGCCTGATCGGGTGAGATGCGTGGAGTTAGCAAGTTCCCCGATGTGTGAGAAAGAGAGGGGATTTGCAAGGTTAGCCGTTTTAGTATCGCGTACGGCTTTTAAATGTTCATTCTAAAGACAAAAGATAAGGGGCGGGTGGGAGCCCTTCCCCTTATCAATAGTCTAAAATCAATACGAGAGGGGAATATACATGAAAAACGCGATAAATGCAACGGTCGATAAAAATCCTTGGGCGCGACCTAAAATCCAGCCCAATGGAACAGCACAAAACCGCAACAGTGATGACATTGCTTTATGGAATGAGCTTGTGGATGCAGTGAGAGCTTTGGGGCAAATGAATGATTGGTCGAAAGCAGAGGTGGCGCGGCGCATAGGCATGCCGGATGGGACGTTTTCGCAATGGTATGCGGGCAGTTATGCGGGACAGTTGGGGAAGCAAAATGCAAAGGTTCAACAATGGGTTGAGGTTTTAAAGGAAACGGCGGGGTTTTTGGAGAAGATCCCTGAAAAACCAGCCTTTCAGAGGAATCGAATTGCCAGTGAGATTATTGATACTTTAACACTGGCACAAAGTACGGGGGATATGGTGATGATTACGCTTGATGCGGGCAGTGGTAAGACCGAAACCTGCCGTCATTATCGCTCTACCCGCCCGCATGTTTATCTGGTAACAGCCAGCCCGCATACGCGCAGTGTTCACGGTATTTTGAATGATATGGCAGCAGAATTGGAAGTGGTGGAATATAATCCCACCCGCTTAACGCGTGCGATTGGCAAAAAGTTAGAGCGCGTGGGCAGTGGTACGTTGTTGATTGTTGATGAGGCGCAAAATTTAACGGATGAAGCGATTAATCAGTTGCGCCACTTTGTTGATATCAATGGTACGGGGTTGGCTTTGGTTGGCAATGATGAAATCTCTGGACGGTTGGTTCATCGTCAAAATGGTCCCTCTTATGCGCAAATTAAAAGCCGATTGGCGATGCATCTGAAACGGCGCAAGCCCTATAGTGAGGATATTGCAGCGCGCATTCATGATTGGGGGATTGAAGATGTTGGTGCGATAAAGTTTTTGACAGGGATAGGCTTAAAGGCTGGAGCTTTGCGGCAAATTGACAAAACCATGATGTTGGCACGCATGGCAGCGCTTGGAGATGGGTGTGAGGTGACTTTGAAACATGTCAAAGCGGCATGGAAAAACCGTGACGTGGAGGAATTGGCATGATCTCTTTATGCGACAAAGAATTATCCGATACGCTTGTTGGTCTTTATGATGATTATCAATGCGGTTTTGATATTGGAGAACAGCTTAAATTGTGTGTTGATTTGGCGTTATTGCTTGAATTGGAGTTGAGTGTTCACCGTTTGGGGGAAGCGGATGCGGTTTTGGAAGGCCAAGTTTCAGAAGTTTTGGCTGAGTGTGACAGCTCTGATCGAGATGAAGATAAGAGCAATCGTGTGATTTATATGGATTTTGGAGGAAGCAAATGATGGAACGTAACCCTTATATGGTAAGAGATAGCTTGATTGCTTTGCGCTCTGCCTTTTTACAGTATGAGGTGAATGGCATTTTTATGCATGGACAAGATGTTCGAGAATTGAATGAGTATTTGCGTCGTTTGGCAGGCTATAACCACGTTTTAAGTCATGAGCTTATGCGGTGTCGTTGGCAATTGAAAGCGGGATGTGCGCCTTCTTCAGGGGATGTTGTGCCATTTCGTCGTTTTCAAAAAACATAAGGAGGAAGTTGGTGATGAATCCACAAATTGAACTTGAAGGTACGCGTTATATGAAGGATGCAAAAGGGGCTTTGGTGCCGGTAAGTTTGATCCGCCCTGCGGATTTGTTAGAGGATGAAACGGTGCGCAAAATTATGGGTTTTGCGAAAGAATTATCGGCAAGGATTGCACGTTTTAACAACCATACGATTGCGGATTTGAGTGATTTTGATAGCTTGCTTGCGCAAGAATATGGTGTGGAGCGGCGTGGCAAAAAGGGCAATTGTACTTACACAAGCTTTGATGGTTTGCAACGTATTAAGGTGCAAGTTCAGGAAAGTGTTGATTTTGGACCGCAATTGCAAATTGCCAAAAGCCTTCTTGATGAGTGTTTGAATGAATGGTCTGCGGATGCACGCCCTGAAATCCGTGCGATTATTACGCGTGCTTTTAATACGGATAAAGAAGGCAAGGTGAATCGGGGCGAGATCTTTATGCTGTTGCGTTTGGATATTGATGATCCACGCTGGAAAGAGGCGATGCGTGCCATTCGTGAAGCGATCCGTGTGACGACATCTAAGGAATATGTGCGTTTTTATGAACGCGATACATTAGAAAGCGCTTGGCGTGCTGTGACCATTGATCTGGCGAAGACATGAGGGGGGAGAGATGTCTTTAGCTGTCCTTCATATGGGAAAACGCGCGTTAGGTCTTGATGATGAGACCTATCGCGCACTGCTCTATCGCTTGACAGGCAAGCAATCGGCGAAAGATTTGAATTTTTCAGAAAAGCACTTGGTTATCGCTGAAATGAAAGCGTTTGGTTTTAAGCCGAATGGGAAGCGTTTAGAGGGGAAATATGCTAAGAAGCTCCAGGCGCTCTGGATTGCTGGGTGGAATCTTGGCATTATTCGTGATCGTTCAGATAAGGCGTTGCTTGCCTTTGTGAAAAGACAGACAGGGATTGATCATATTCGTTTTTTACGCGATAGCGATGATGCATGCAGAGCCATTGAGGCGTTGAAAGGTTGGTTGCAGCGGGAGGGTGGGGTTGACTGGAGAGGAAAAAACCGCGAAGATTCATGGAGGAAGAAACCAAGCATTTCCATTTTGTGTGCCCAATGGAAGTGTTTGAATCCCGATGCTATGTTTGAGCTTGGGGCTTTTCATCAAAGTGTTATGGCGTTAAGTGGTAAAGCTTTGGGTGAGATGAGTGGGGGCGACTTTAGAGAAGTTATGAATGTTTGGGGGCGGAAAATCCGTAAAGGTGTTAAAAGCGAGGGGTAAGCATGTATGCAAGAGGAAATCTATAGCGATTTTCCTGCCTTATTGCGTGAAATAGCTGATGTTGCGGGCAGTGAAGCAGCATGGAATATGATGCGGGCTTTTGGTGGACGAGAAGTTTATATACCCGGGCGTCTTGAGAGTGCGGATTGGTTGATTGAAATTGTTGGGTTTGAAGAGGCGCAGCAATTGATCAACCATTTTTGTTTTAATGGTTCGGGAGTGCGCCTTCTTATCCCCCTTGGCAGAGATGCTGAACGGCGGCAAAAAATGGTGCAAGCGTTGCAAAAAGGCTGGTCGGTGGATGCTGCCGCTGCTGTTTCTGGTATGCATGTGCGCACAGCCTATCGCTTGAAGAAGAAAATTTCTTTGCAAGAACCACAAGGTTCGTTATTTTCAGAGTTTTATGAGTATTGAGAGTTTTGACTGACAGTGTCAGGCTTATATTGGGGGGTTGAAATCCGATAAACTGCGAATGAATTTTTATTCATTGAGTGGTTTGTTATGGTTTCAATAGATGCTTCTTTTCTTCATCGCCTTGCGCCTAAATTGGCGCATCATGCGCGCCAAGATTTTATTATTGTTGAAATGGCACGCGTGTTGCCTAAAGCTTTATCTTATGGGGCACTCACAACACCGTTGCGTATTGCACATTTTTTAAGCCAATGTGCCCATGAGAGTGATGGCTTTTTTACTGTTTGTGAATATGCCTCAGGGCGCGCTTATGAGGGGCGGCGTGATTTAGGCAATGTCAACCCTGGGGATGGGGTGCACTTTAAGGGGCGTGGTTTGATCCAGTTGACGGGGCGCAATAATTATCGTCGTTTTACGAAGTTTTGGCGCCTAGTCGATGAACAAGCGGTTGATTGTGAGGCATTTCCGCAAGAGCTGGAAAAGTTTCCAGCAGCGCTTTGGTCTGCTGTTTGGTTTTGGCAAATGAAAGGCTTGAATAGGCTGGCTGATCAAGATGATTATCTAGGGATTACCAAGGCGATCAATGGGGGAAGAAATGGACTTGTGCAACGTTTGATTTATTTGAACCGCGCCAAAAAGCTTTTGGGACTTGGAGGCGAGGTAAAGGCATGAAGCCCTCTTATCGTGGTTCTAGGCTCTATTTATGGTGGTCTTTTTGGTTTGCTTGGGGGGTTATTTTTTTGCTTGTTTCTGGTGGTTTGTGGGGGGCTCCGCATATTGTTGATATGGCGAGCATTTCTATTCCTTCGATGGTGGCGATTATTGTTGGCAATCTGGGGGTGCATCGTGGCTTTGGCTCGTTGGATTTTTCTAATAGGAAACATTCCCATAAGCGGCATAGCAGCTCCTATGATGGGGTGGAGATAACGAGGTGGGGAGATAAAAGCAATGTTTAGCCCACTTTCAAAACTGTCTTTTGGTCTGCTTTTTTTGGTCAGTGTGATGTTGGCGGCTTTTGGCTTTATGAAAGCGCAAATTTTAAAGGCGGAAAAGGCGCGTGATTTGTATTGGCAGTTGGAGATTGCCAAGGCTTCAGCACGTGCACTGCTTGTACAAGAGCGACAAAGACAAGCAGCGTTGGAAGCTGAGCATCAAGCGCAAGGGGTGATTTCGGCTTTGGAACAAAAGCTTACAAAAATGGAGGAAGTCAATGGGAAGTTGCCGGTTACTGGCGGTGGCATTGGGCTTGAGCGTGTGCGCTTGCTCAACACACAAGCCGGTGGGTAGCCTTTCTTATCATTTTTTATCGGTTGAATTGCCGCCTGTTGTTCGCATGGCGTGTGCCCGCCCAGCTTTATTGCCAGAGCGTGCTTTGAATGCGCGCGAAGTGGTGCATTATTGGAGCCGTGATCGTGCTGCTTTATTGATTTGTGAACAGCGTAGAAAAGCTGCGGAGCGGGCGATTTTAGGCAAAAGAGAGGGGACTTTTAAGTGAATTTGGATATCAGTGTTGCCAATGGCTGGTTGTCTTTATTGTTATCGGTTATTGCGATTTGTGGGGTTTTGAGAGCCTATTTTTCTTCCGGTGCGCGGGAAATGCTGAAAGATATCACGGCGCTTAAAGAGCGTGTGCAAAAGTTAGAAACAGAGATGGACTTTTTGCCTGATCGTGATGCGCTGCAAAGATTGGAAGTGAATATGGAGAAATTGAATGGTCGTCTCAACACGCTTTCTGCACAATTACAACCGGTGGCAGCCATTGGTGAGCGCTTGCAAGAGTTTTTGTTGGAGAATGCCAAGAAATGAAAGCAGATATGGATAAAATCATCCGTGAAGAAGCGCGGTTGATTATTTTAAAAGGGCTTGCTTGTGAGCGCAGTGAAACTTTATCGAGTGCGATGATTGAGCGGCTTTTATACAGTTATGGCATCAGACGCGATCGCGATTTTGTGCATAATGAACTGGCATGGATGGAAGATCAAGGTGCTGTTACTTTAAAATGTGTGGGTTCGGTTTTTCTTGCGGCATTAACAGAACGGGGAGCGCGTCATTTAGACCGAAGCTTTTCCATTGAGGGGATTAAGCGGCCTAAACGTTCATCAATAAAAGACGAGGTGAAGGATGCGCAAGGTCGGGCGTGGACGTTTAACGGCGATTGATTTATTGCCGCAAGCTTGTGATCAAATTATTGCTGCTGCTGCTGAGGCTTTAAATGGGCGTGAGAAGACGCAAAAAGCCATTTATGATGAATTTAAAGCAGCTTTGAAGGCTTTAAAAAAAGAAATGGGTTTAAGCTTTTCTATACCCTCCTTTTCCAGTTTTAATCGGTATTCTTTGCGGCTAGCCGTGATGTCACGGCGCCTAGAACAGACAAGAGAAATTGCAGCAAGCCTCTCGCAGCGCTTTGATGCTAAAGCTTCTGATAATATCACTCTTTTGACGGCGGCAGCGATTAAGGAGTTGATTTTTTCCACGTTGAGCAGTGGGAAAAACCTTTCGCCAAAGGCAGCACAAGAATTGGCCAATGCGCTTAAAGGCGTGTTGGCGGCTGAACATTTGTCGACCACGAGGCGGCAAAAGTTGGAAAAAGATTTTACCAGCAAAGCAAGCAAAGCGGTTGACGCAGCAGCAGCAGCGGCGGGGCTCTCAGAAGAAACAGCGCGAGCTATTCGTGCGCAGGTGTTGGGGGTAAAACATGGCTGAACAGCCCTTTTCAAAAAGTCATGTCTTTGATCATCAAAGTGGTTTTGATATTTGGCGGAAAAGTACTTTTCCCAAAGAGAGTGATCCCTTAGCGGAAGGCGTTTTGATGGCGCATCAACGGGCATGGATTGAAGATAAGTCCCCATTAAAACTGGTGGAAAAGGGGCGGCGGACCGGCATTACTTTTGCAGAAGCTTTGGATGATACACTGATTGCAGCGGCGGCACGTGAAGCGAGGGGCGATAATGTTTTTTATATTGGTGACACCAAAGACAAGGGGCGGGAATTTATTGGCTATGTGAGCCATTTTGCTTCGGCAATTACGAGCCATAGTGGGGATGTTGAGGAATTTTTATTCTCTGATCAAAGGGCGGATGGTTCAACGAAATATATCTCTGCTTATCGGGTGCGTTTTGCTTCGGGGTTTCGGGTTGAGGCGCTTTCTAGCCGCCCTGAAAATATTCGCGGACTACAGGGCATTGTGGTGATTGACGAGGCGGCGTTTCATCAAGATGTGCGCGCTGTTTTGGATGCTGTCAATGCTTTGCTCATTTGGGGAGGCAAGATCCGTGTGATCTCCACCCATAATGGTGTGCTCAATCCTTTCAATGAATTGATCCGTGAAGCACGAGCAGGCAAAGTGCCTTTTTCGGTGCATTGTTACCCCTTTGGTGTTGCTGTTAAAAATGGCTTGTTTAAACGGGTTTGTGCCATGAAGGGGGAGGTGTGGAGTTTAGCATCTGAGCAACAATGGGAAGAGCAAATTCGTGCCTCTTATGGGGTGCGTTTGGCTGCTATGCGCCAAGAATTAGATGCCATACCAGCCGATCAAGAAGGGGCGGCTTTAACACGTTTGCAGATTGAAAATTGTTGTGCTCCGGGTATTGCGGTGTTGCGTTTTGCTTGTGTGGATGATTTTAAAAATCAATCGGAACATCAACGAAGTGTTGCTGCTTTTGCTTGGTGTGAGAAGCATATAAAACCTCTTCATGCTGGGCTTGACCGGCGGCGCCAACATGTTTTTGGTGTTGATTTTGCGCGGAGTGGCGATGCGACATCGATTGTGGTGATGGAGGTGGGACAAGATTTGGTGCGCCGTGTACGGTTTATGGTGGAATTGCGCAATACGCCGTTTGATCAACAAAGAGAGATTTTATTTTATGGGGTGAATGGTTTGCCGCGTTTGATGGGCGGCGCGTTAGATGCGCGGGGCAATGGGGCTTATTTAGCCGAAAAAGCGGCGCAGCGTTATGGGGCTTGTGTGAAGGAAGTGCCCTTGTCACAAAGTTGGTATGGCAAGGAAATGCCGGCTTATTTAGAAGCTTTTGGGGATGGGACGATTGTTTTGCCGCGCGATAGTGACATTGTTGCCGATCATCAAGCGCTTGCTTATGTCAATGGCATTGTGAAAATTCCAGACAATCATCGTTTTAAAGGCAGTGATGGTTTTATGCGTCATGGTGATAGCGCGATTGCTTGCGCTTTGGCTTATTTTGCCAGCCGCCAAACTCCTGAAATTTATGATTATACACCTGTGAGAGAGGCTTATCGTTTTGATGAAAGCTCGCTCTTTTCAACGCCTTTTTTTTCAACAATGCGATCAAAAATTTATTGATGGGATGATGAGATGGTAAAACTTGTAGATCAGTGGGGCAGGGCGCTTAATATCAAAGGGCTAGAGCATGAGGTGGCGGCGCCTACCATTGGCGGTGTTCGTGATGTGTGGTCACAAACCATTGTCAGTGGTCTGACCCCTGCGCAACTTGCTGATATTTTACAACAGGCAGCAGAGGGTCATCCAGAGCAGTTTTTCCAACTTGCCGATGATATGGAAGAGCGTGATTTGCATTATCGTGCTGTGCTTGGCATGCGTAAAAATGCTCTCACAGGGGTGGAGCCTGGAGTGATTGCCGCAAGCAATAGTGCACAGGACAAAAAGATAGCAGATGCGGTGCGGGAAGTGATTAGTGCGCCTACCTTTGTTGATGATTATGTGACGGATTTATTGGATGCTTTGGGGAAAGGTTATGCGGTTGTAGAAACCTTGTGGGACAAGAGTGCCAAGGAATGGTGGCCGGTTGCTTGGAAATGGCGTGACCAGCGGTTTTTTCAATTGGATCGGCGGGATGGTTTTCATTTGCGTTTAAAAGAAGAGGGGTCTTTTAATGGAAGTGAATTGCCTGCTTATAAATTTTCTATTCACAGACCCAAGTTAAAAAGCGGTTTGCCTATTCGTTCTGGGCTTGCGCGGCTTGCAGCTTGGGCTTTTTTGTTTAAATCTTATACCTTAAAAGATTGGATGGCATTTTTAGAAGTTTATGGCATGCCTTTGCGTGTGGGTAAATATGGGGCAAGCTCTTCTCATGAGGAGCGACGGGTTCTCATTCAAGCAGTGCGTGATTTATCCAGTGATGCGGCAGCGATTATTCCCAAAGAGATGGAGATTGAATTTATTGAAGCGGCAGGGGGCAGTGGCAATGCGGTGTTTGCTTCTAAGGCGGAATATTTAGATCGACAAATTTCTAAAGGTGTGTTGGGGCAAACCATGACGACGGATGATGGTTCGTCCTTTTCGCAAGCGCGCATTCATGAAAATGTGCGCCATGATATTGCCAGAGCTGATGCACGCCAATTAGCTTTAACGGCTAATCGTGATTTGATTGTGCCTTTTGTTGAGATTAATTTTGGACGCCAAGAGCGCGCCCCCCTTGTCTATTGGCCGATTTCGGAAAATGAAGATATTAAAGCGATTAGTGATGCACTGGAAAAACTTGTGCCCTTGGGTTTGCGTGTTGGGGCGCAAGAAGTGCGCAATAAGATTGGTTTTTCGCAACCAAAAAAGGAAGAGGATGTTTTAAAGGCTCCTGATAATGCGCTTGATGATGAGAGGGGAGAAAAGGCTCATGTTTGTGCTGATTGTGGAGGTGTTTTTGATGTTTCTGTGACAAGAGAGGACAAGGGTGCAAAAGAGCAGGGTGGAAAACATCACGACGAATTGGACCGACTTTCACAAGAAGCTTTAAGCGACTGGGAAGAGGACTTAGAACCCCTTTTAGAGCCTTTTAAAAAGCTTGTGAGAGAAGCAAAAAGTTATGAGGATATCCTTAAAGGCTTAGATGAATTGCTAGGTGAGATGGATCATCACGCATTAGCAGCGCGCTTGGCAAAAGTACAAATGATTGCACGTGGGCTTGGGTATCATGGATGAGGAACTTTTTAAAACCGCCCCTAAAGAGGTCACCCGTTATTTTGAAGCCAAGGCACTTGTTCCAAGCTTTGATTGGCGTGATATAGCACCAGAAGAACATGCTTTTTCCTTTACGGTGGCAAAATCGCTAGGCTATGATATTTTGGAGGATTTTAAGCGAGCGGTTGGAGAAGCCATAAAGCATCAAGTTCCTTTTCAAGATTTTCAAAAAAATTTGATGCCGATTTTACAGGAAAAGGGTTGGTGGGGTAAAAAGACCAGCATTGACCCCAAAACTGGTGAAAAGAGCGTGGTGCAATTGGGCAGCCCACGGCGTTTAGAAACGGTCTATTGGGCCAATACCATGAGTGCGCATGCAGCAGGCGAGTGGGAGCGCACACAAAATAATAAAGAATTTTTGCCCTATCTCACCTATGCTTTGTCGAGTTCAGAACATAAGCGTTTAGAACATGAAAGTTGGGTGGGGTTTACCGCACCCGTTGATGATCCGGTTTGGGATTGGCTTTATCCACCCAATGGCTGGCGGTGTAAATGTAGTGTGCGACAGGTAAGCCGTTATGAAGCAGAAGATTTAGGCTATGAAGAGGGGGCAGAGCCACTTCATGTTGAAAAGCAGGTTTGGCACAATAAGCGAACGGGGAAAATTGAGAAGATACCAAAGGGGATTGATCCTGGTTGGCATTTGAACCCTGGGAAACATCGCGCGCAAAACTTAAGCAATTTTTTGAGTGATAAAGTCTCTGTGATGGGGGACAATGACAAACGCATTGCCATTGAAGATATTGTGGGTTCACCACTTTTGGAAGCCATGTTTGAAGGACGTATGCCTCGCGGGTTTATACCCATTGCACCGATACCACAAAAGGTGCGTGATGTTTTTGCAGCGGAAAATTCTCTTATTCGCTTATCCGCAGACAGTGTGAAACATATTTTGTTAGAGCATCAAGCGCGTGATCTTCGCTTGGATGATTTTCGGGGCGCCATTCAAACACTCATTCGCCCCCATGGTGTTATTAGACGAAAAGATGCACAGAGTGTTGTGTTTTTGGGTGAAAATGGTGGGGCATGGTGGCGCTTTGCAGTCAAATGGGTAGCAAGCAAACAAGAGTGGTGGCTTATCTCGATGCATAAAAAGAGCTTTCGCGAAATTCAACGTTTGTTAAACGCCGCTGAAAAGAAGGATGAACGGTTGTTGTAAAGAGAACACCGAAAAAGATCTGCTGGCTTTTGTGAAAAGAGAAGGCGTGGAGGGCGGTCAACTCCTCGCAGATCCGGCAAAGCCGCCCTGGCATAACTGGCTCACGCCTCGCAGGTAATCTAACAGTTTCAACGTTCAAAAGCAATCTTTAAAAAACGGCTTGAGAGAGGCTTTTTTTTATAAGGCGATAAATTGTACCTCTCACTTCACAACGGCGCTCTATCGCCTTTGAAGTGCCTTTGAAAACGATTTTATGGGATGGTTTGGCACGGGGGTTTCTCTCACAAGGAGAATAATAGGGAAAAGAGTGCTTTTTTGAGAAATGCTCTTTTGACTGACAGTGTCAGACTTATAGTGGGAGTAAGTTTCATGCATTGTATTGCCAATGACAATTGTAAAGCAATAGGCAATGTATGGAACAGGAATTTCACGAAGATCAAAAAGATGGGGATGCAGAAACATTTCATGCTGCGTTAATAGATCTTTGCCAAGACGCTACCGTTAGCCAAGCGCCTGAATGGGTAGAGCTTTTGCCCAAAGCGCCCCATGTGAAGGCACGTGATGGACGACAATGGCATTATAACCCGCAAACTATTTTAAAAGCCTTTGCAGCCAATAAAGGACCGCTTGTGATTGATTATGAGCATGGGCAACATCACCGTGCGAGAAATGGTCTAGAAGCACCTGCAAGTGGCTGGATTGAAGAATTAGCAGAGCGGGATGGTGCGATTTGGGGGCGTGTTAAATGGACCGATATGGCCGCTAAAAAGATTGTTTCCCAAGAATATCGCTATCTTTCGCCTGAGTTTCGCCATTCCAAGAAAGGTGAAATTTTAAATTTAGCCGGTGCTGGTTTGGTGAACCGTCCAGCCCTTGTCATGACGGCTTTAAGCCGTGAACAGCCTTCCCCTATAACTTTGACGGAGAAAATGATGGATTTGACAGCCATTGCCAGTGCACTATCACTGGCAGAAGATGCTAAAGCGGATGAGATTTTAGCAACGCTTAAAGCGCGCGAAAAAGAACGCGCGGAACTTTGTGCTCAATTGACAAAGGTGCAAGAAGATTTAGCGCTTTTGCAAGAAGAGCAAAAAAATAAGGCTATTGAGAGCCTTTTAGACAAGGCCATTGAAGAGGGCAAGATTTTGCCGGCTGCCCGCGAGGAATATCGTGCACTCTGTAGCTTTGAAGGGGGTGTGGAACATTTTAAAAGTTTGGTCGAGAAGTTGCCGGCGCTTGCCGCTAGGAGTCCTTTGGAGACCTCTTGTCTCAAGCAAGAACCAAAGCTTGCGCCAGAAGAGGTTGCTGTTGCGGCACGCCATTATCAGGAAGAGCAGAAGAAAAAAGGTTTCGACATCACCATTAGCCAAGCAGTTGATTATATTTGCGAACAAAAGGAGCGCCAATCATGAGTACGATGATTTTAATTAAATCTTTTCGCGCCATAGATGTGATTTCACCTTATTGCATTGTTGCAGCGCGCGGTGATGGAATGGTGGCAACGGCTTCTGGTAAGGGTGATAAATTATTAGGGACTGCTGGGTCATTGAGTGCCAAGGCTGGTGAGATGATTGATGTTGGCCAATGTGGTTGGGGCGAAGTGGTTTGTGGAGGCAATGTTTCCTTTGGTGATTTTTTGACCTCTGACCCCAAAGGACACGCCATTAAAGCGGAAGCCGCAGATCGCACCATTGGTATTGCCATGAGTGATGGTTCTGCTGGTGATGTTATTTCTTTTAAAATTAATTAATCGAGGCATATGATGAACAGACCTTTTCCCATTGATCCAACACTCACCGCTATTGCTATTGGTTATCGCAATCCAGCAGGTTCTCTTATTGGCGATAGAGTTTTGCCACGCGTTTGTGTTTTAAGTGAGGTGTTTAAATATAGTGAATTTCCTTTAGCAGAAAATTTTACCGTGCCTGAACTTGAGGTTGGGCGAAAAGGGCGCCCGAATGTGGTGGAATTTTCTGCCTTTGAACGGGAAGCCAGTGTCAAAGATTACGGACTTGATGATCTCATCCCCAATTCAGATATTGAAGCAGCGGCACGCGCACGGGCAGAAAAGCGCTCTCGTTATAACCCCGAAAAGACAGCTGTAGAGGGACTTGCCAATTTGCTAGAATTGGGGCGTGAAGTGCGTGTGGCAGCTCTTGTGCAAAGAAGTGAAAATTACGCACCAGAGCGGGTGATTACGCTTAAGGGTGAAAATAAATTTAGCGATTATGAGAAATCTGATCCTTATGCTGTTTTAGATGAGGCGATGGATAAAAGTCTCGTCTATACGCCCAACACCATTGTGATGGGCAAAGTTGTTTGGTCAAAACTCAAACGTCATCCCAAAATCATTAAAGCCGTTAAAGGGGGTGGCACTGCTGATGGTTTTGTCACCAAGGCGCAATTTGCTGATCTGATGGAAATACACCCCGATCGTTTACTCATTGGTGAATCGCAAGTGAATTTGGCACGTAAAGGGCGTTCGGCACAATTGGCACGCGTGTGGGGCAATAAGATTGCACTGCTTTATATTGACCCTACCAAACAACAGGCAGATGGTTCGGTGATCAGTTGGGGCTTTAGCGCCCAGTTGGGCGAACGTTTGTCTGGAGTGATCCAAGATCCAGATATCGGCTTATCAGGCGGCAAACGGGTGCGTGTGGGGGAACGTGTGTGTGAATTGGTTGCCGCAAAAGATGCCGGTGTTTTGTTGCAAGAAGTTGTCTAAGGGAAACTTTTAAACATGGCTTATGCAAGCAAAAGATTGATTGAAGAGCTCTGGGGTGATGACTTCTTGGATGATTTGTGTGGGATGGATGAGAATTCTGATCCAGTTTTTTCAGAGCAAGCCATTGCCCGCGCGCTCGAACAGGCAAGTGGTGAGATTGATGTGCATTTGTCTCATCGCTACTCAATCCCCATTGCTGGACAGCCAGCGGCTCTGGGTATGATCTGTGTCAATATTGCTGTTTATAATTTAGCCATACGCCATACGGCACTGACCACGACTATTGAAGATCGTTACAAACAGGCGGTTGAACTCTTGAAACGCATTGCGGAAGGCAAAGCGGGTTTAGGCATAGATGAACCTAAAATTATGAGCGAAGATGGACCGGTTCGTGATGGGGCTTTTTTTCATGCCAAGCCGCGTTTGATGGGAAGGTAACATGTCTGTTGCAACCCATATTGAGATTAAAGAGACAGGGCTTGAAGCGGCTTTATCCTTTTTGCAAAAGGGCGCTGATAGCTCGATGGGGACTTTGGCACAAGGGGTTGGGCGTCTCATCCAAGAAAGCACAAGGCGGCGGATTCAAAGCGAAAAAAATTCTGCTCAAGGAGAGAAGTGGAAAAACAATCATGCTCGCACCTCCATTCTTTATGCCAGTGGGGCGCTTTCACGCTCCATTGATATGAAAGCTTTACCAGAACAGGTGATTGTGGGCTCTGGGTTGGTTTATGCGCGGATTCATCAATTGGGTGGGGTTATTCGCCCGAAAAATGGCAAGACACTGCGCTTTTTTCTTAAAAGCGGCAATGCACACCGCTTTGTTTGTGTGCATCAAGTGACCATGCCCGCACGCCCTTATTTGGGGCTTTCAGAGCACAATAAAGTGGAAATTGTCAAAGCGACAGAAGACTGGCTGGAAAGGGTCTTTGCATGAGTCAAACGATTAAAAATGCTGGGCGCATTAATCAGTTTCGTGAAGCGGTGATAAGGAGCCTTAAAGGCGCTTTGCCGGATGTGCGTGATTGCGGCTGTCAATTTGGACGTTTTAACTTAGAAGAACTTGAAACACAAATGCTGGTGGCTCCAGCAATACGGGTTGCGGTGTTAGAAAGCCGTTTGAATCCTGTAGCAAGTGGACAGATGAGTGCTGATCTTCATTTAGGGGCTTTTATTATTACCACAGGTAAAGAGCGTGATGTTTCCAGTTGGCTTTTAGCAGAAGCCATTGCGGTGCTTTGTCATAGCGGGCAATTGTGGGGACTAACGCATTTGAGTGCCCCGCGTGAGGTGCAAATTGAACCGATTATCTCTGCGGCGATTAAGCAGCGTGGTGTATCGATAAGCGTGGTGGAATGGCACCAAGATTTGCATCAGTTGGGACAGGATATTTTTTGTGATGAAGGACAACTCAAAAGTGGTTTGATTTCATGTGATGATGAGGTGTTGCCATGAATGATGCGCATTTGTTGAGTGATACCTTTCGACAAATCATGAAGCGTCTTGATGCGCTTGAACGCTGTCTTGCCAACCAGCACATGATTGGGCGGGTTGTGCAAGTTGATGGCCATAGGGTGCGGGTGAAACTTTCCGAACAGGGTTCCAATGGACAAGCGGTTTTATCGCCTTGGCTACAAGCGCAAGAAGCTTCTGGTGCTCTCTCAAGCAATATGCCCCTCCATGTTGGTGATCCGGTGCGGTTGTTAAACCCCCATGGCGAAATTGGTTCTGCTTCTCTGGTGGTGCGCGATAGCTATAGTGAGGATGCGCCTAATCCCGCACGCTCGCCGCGAGAGCTTGCTCTGTGTTATGCCGGTGGCGCTTTGCGAATGACAAAAGATGAACTTATTCTCTCCCATGGGGAAAACCAAATCCATTTGAGTGAAAAAGGTTTGGTGCTTTCTCATCAATCAACCCGTGTTGAATTAACGGGCAGTGTGCATATTCAAGCAGAAGATTTGCAGCACAATCAAAAATCTGTTGGCGCAAGCCACAAACACGGTGGGGTCAAAATGGGTCCTTCCACAACCTCTTCCCCTCTTTAAAGGAGTTTTATCATGCGTGAGAACACTTATGTTATTTTAACCAATGCCGATTTTGTTGCAGGCAAGCGTTCACCGGGCAAGGGTGAGGAAATTTGTTTAAGTGAGGAAGCGGCTAAATATCCGTTGCTGCTTGGTCAGATCGCTGAAAAACCAGCACCTGTTGTTTCTGCGCCCCCAACTGTTTCTACCACAAAGACAAGCAAAGGTGCTTAAAGCATGCGGTGCGGGATGAGCGAAAAGGATGGCTCTCTTTTATATGGCTTTGCGCATTGTCAACAGTCACTTCGTAAATGTCTGACGACAAGAATTGGGACACGGGTTTTGCGTCGTCATTATGGATGTGATGTTGGAGCATTCCAAGATGCCAATGCTGATCCTGCGACGATGATGCAGCTTTATCAAGCAATTGTTGAAGCACTCGATGATCCAGAGTGTGGAGAGCCTGGGTTCTCGTTGCAGAGGATTGATCTGACAAAAGCAACGCGTGAAGGCACATTCCATTTTGTTTTAACGGGTGTTTTTTATCCCAATGGGCATTTGGGGGATTGGTCACACAAAGAGCCAATGAGCATCAATTTAGAGGTTGGTGATGACTGAGTTTGAACCTTTATCCTTTTCACAGATTCCCCCTCCACAACTCCCTCTGCCACAAATTATTGAAGAGCTTTCTGTTGAAGCAATTTTAGAGCAAAAGATCACGCGTTTGACTGAGCTTTTTGCAGCGCATCATATTCCTTATAATGTGGAAAAGACGGCTTATGATCCGGTTGTCATTCAATTGCAAGCGGCGGCTTATGAAGAGTTGCTATTGCGCCAGCGAATTAATGAAGTGGCGCGGGATAATTTACTCACATTTGCGCGTGGAACAAGTTTAGATCATTTGGGGGATTTTCATGGGGTCACGCGCCTTTTGGATGAAGATGATGAGCGGTTTCGCCGCCGCATTCGCTTGAATAGACAAGGACATTCCACAGGGGGCACAGCGCCACGTTATCAATATTTTGCCCTCTCAAGCGATATCCATGTCAAAGATGCTTTTGTTTATCGTGAGGGTAAAAGTCCGCTTATTCATGTTGCGCTTTTTAGTGACGCTCCTTCAGGGGTGGCTGATGAGGCTTTAATTGCAAAGGTGCAAGCAGCCCTTGATGCCCCCCATGTTAAAATGACCAATGACCACATCCTTGTGAAAAGCGCGGTACAGCGGATGATCAATGTTTCTGCTGATTTTTGGTTGTTACCGGATGAAGGCTCCTTTGTTTTGGAAAGAGCGGAGCAGAATTTAAGAGCAGAATGGGCGCGTGCATGGAGGCTTGGGCGTGATTTGTCTTTAAGTTGGATACTAAGCCGCTTGATGGTTGAGGGCGTTCACCATGTGAACATAACGCAACCTTGTGAGGATATTTTGGTCGCACCGGATGAAGCCGTCGCACTAGGGGATATTGTCTTGTCTGAACGGGGGCGTGCTTATTGATGCTTTCCTCACTTTTGCCCCCAAATTCGAGCTTGTTTGAACGTTGTTTTGCAGAAGCAATGGCTCTTGACCCTCACGTTAAAATGGCACTCGAAGAAATACCTCGCGCGAAATTTATCACGCGTCCGCCTTCTTGGTTGCCCTTTTTAATAGACGAATATGGCTTACAAGAATTAAACCCTTATTTCTCTAACCTTTATGATTTAATTGATCAGGGTCTTGCATGGCAAAATATTCGCGGCTCCCTTGCGGCAATAGAGATGGGGCTTGAATGGCTAGGGATTTCGGCACGCTTTCAACCCGCCTGGACGGGGCG